>JAYVMM010000627.1:0-1714 GCA_043758975.1 Planctomycetota bacterium
CCCATGGTGGCCAATGCCCCCTAGCCCTCGCCCGCGCTAGGCCGTATAAGCAGGCTGTGCACAAGCGCATCGTGGTGCCCCTGCTCGCGACTCTCGGCCTGGCCGGCGGCCTCGCGGCGGCGGTCGAACCGGTGGTCGCCACCCCCTTCGACATCCGCCATGACGCCGACGAGCTGCTCGAGGACCTGCAGAATCTGCAGAAACACCCCGGCGACAGCGCCGTCCTGCTCGAACGCGTCCAGGCCCTGCTCGCCGCCCACGGCGACAGCATGATCGCCAAGGGCGAGCTCTACGCGCCGATCGCCGAATTCTTCGCCGTCACCCTCGCGCGGCTGAACCTGAGCGCCGAGTTCGCGCGCGCCTTCGACGCCCCGGCCGGGCGCAAGCTGCACGAGCTCGAGGCCGCCGGCGCCGGCGAGGCCGAGCTGCGCCGCCTGGCGCAGTCCTACCCCGGCACCGCCGCCGCAACCAGCGCCTGGCACCGCCTCGCCAACCAGGCCTGGGACAGCGGGCGGCTCGGGCTCTATCTCGAGTGCGCGGGCAACGCCGGGGAGCCGGCGGACGCCGCGCTCGCCAAGCGCATGGCCGCGGCCGGCATCCTGCTGACGCCCGGGCGCGCGCCCGCGCTGCCAGCCAACCTCGACGGCCTGGAGGAGATGTGGCACCTCGACCTCAGCGAGGTCGCGACCAAGTCCAGCGGCGCCGCCGGGCGCGGTCACCGGGGCGTGCGGCGGGCGCAGAACATCGCCGACCATTTCGTCCTGAGCACTGGCACTGGCGATCTCACCGCGGCCAGCGACGGGCTGCGCTTCTTCGTCTTCGACCACCTGGTCGGACGCATCCAGGGCGATGTGCGCGCGCTCGGCAATTCGCCGCTTGGCCTTGGTCAGTGCCGCCCGGTGGCCAGCCGCGACGGCTTCATCGCCCTCGGCTGGATCGAGGACCATGGCACCCTGATCTGCCTCGACCACCTCGGCGAGGTGCGCTGGCACTACAACACCCAGACCATCGGCACCGTCCCGGCGATCTCCGCTCCGGTGGTGCTCGACGACCTGGTGGTGATCGCGGCGATGGCGAGCAACAACCAGGACGGCACTGAGCTGCGCGTGATGGGTTTCCGCACCGACAGCGGACGCCAAATGTTCTCCACCGTGGTCGCGCGCATCCCCACCCCGCGCCAGTTCGGCGTCAACGGCTACGAGGCGACGGCGCGGGCACCAAGCCTGGCGGTCGCCGGCGGCTACCTGCTGGTGCTGTCCAACAACGGCGTGCTCGCGCGCATCGGCATCGACGGCAATGTGCAGCGCCTGTGGTCCTATCCGAGCGCGCTCGAGGAGGTCGACGACGGCATCTCCGGCCAGCGCCAGTCCCCGCGCAGCGGCGCGCTGATCAGCGACGGCGCCTTCGCCGTCGCCAGCCCCGCCGACAGCCCGGGTCTGGTGCTGATGCTCGGTCCCAACGACGCCGAGCCGCGGCGCTACCTCGGCGACGCCGCCAACGGCGAAGTGCTCGATGTCGCCGACGGCACCGCCCTGCTGGGCAGCAGCAGCACCATCGCCCTGCTCGACCTCGCCAGCCGCACGCTGCGCTGGAGCAAGCCCTTCCAGGGCCCGGGCGGCATGCAGGGGCGCCTCGGGCAAGGCCGCGCGCTGGTGCTCGACCGCGTGGTGATGGCGCTCTACGACCTCGCCAATGGCGAGCTGATCTCCAGCCG
>JAYVMM010000628.1:0-3949 GCA_043758975.1 Planctomycetota bacterium
GCTGGCTCGACAAGGGTGCGGTGGTCTCCTTGCTGCGGGCCAGCCTTGATCCGGCGGCGAAGCCGAGCGCCCGGTTGCGCGCGCAGGGCGAATTGTGGCTGCTCGGACACTTCGGCGTCGCGCCGCTGAGCGCGGTCATCGCCGATGATCAGCTCAGTACCCTGCACGGCCCGGCGAGCGTGGCGCTGTCGTTTTGCATGTTCATCCCGCTCAACGCCGAGGACGTCCTCAGCATGGATGCAGCGCGCCAGGACTTCGTCCGCCTGCGCAACTTCGAGTTGCGCAAGCTGCGCTTCCCTGCCGGCGCCGCGGATGGCGAATACGCCGACAAGCGCGCCCGCCTGCTCGCCATGTGCACGCGCGACCAGGCGGAGTTCGTGCACAGCACCGCGCGCGCCGGCAGCGCGCTGCTGCTCGAGACCGGTTTCAGCGACTTCTTTGCCAAGCTGCTCACCGGCAGGCTCTATAGCGAAACGCGCGGGGACTACGTTTTCCATGTCCTCGCCGAGCGCTGGTACGTCACCTTCTGGCTCAACTTCATCGCCATCGCCATCGCTTGGGGCGGTTCGATCCTCATCGGCATCCGCTCCGCCCGCCGTCAGGGCACCCTCGAGGATGAAGCCACGACCAACGGGTTGTTCGTGCTCTACTCGGTGCCGTCGTTCTTCGTCGGTACGCTCATGCTCCATCATCTCTGTACCAATGGCGATGATGGGCGATCCTGGTTCCCCAGCCACGGCATCTCCTCCGACGAGTCGCTATGGCTGACGACTCCGCGCTACCTCCTCGACCTGCTCTGGCATGCCGCCCTGCCGCTAGCGGTGCTGAGCTACGGCAGCTTCACCAGCCTCTCGCGCTACATGCGCGCCTCCCTGCTCGAGCAGCTCTCCAGCGACTACGTGCGCAGCGCACGGGCCAAGGGCTGCACCGACGACAGCGTGACCTATGGCCACGCCCTGCCCAACAGCATGATCACCATGATCACCCTCGGTTCGGGCCTGCTCGCCGAGCTCTTCGGCAGTTCAGTGATCGTGGAATCGATCTTCAGCATCCCAGGGATAGGCTGGCTGCTGCTCGAGGCCGCCAAGCAGCAGGATGCGCCCCTGGTGATGGGCGCGACGCTGGTCTCGGTGCTGCTGGTGCTGGTCGGGATCCTCATTTCCGATATCCTCTATGCGGTGGTCGATCCCCGTATCCGGGCCAGGTATGCCTGAGGCACTCTCACCAGCAGATCAGGCCTTCGCCCGCTTCTGGCGCCCGCTCGGGGTGCGCGTCGCGGTGGTGGCGCTCGCGGCGGTGCTCCTCGCCGGCATCTATGCGCCCTTCATGGCCAGCGAAGTGGCCATCTTGTGGCGCGACGATACCGGCATCAGCCTGCCGTTCTTCGCCGACCTCTTCAACCGCGTCAGTTATCCGCACGTCAACGATCTGCTCTTCAACGTGCTTGCCCTGCTGCTGCCGTTCCTGCTCCTGGGGGGCTGGTTGCTGCGCCGGCGCGTCGCCCTGCGCCGCCTGCTCGGCCTCGGCGTCGCACTGGTGGTCGCCGCGCTGCTGCTGGCGATGGTGCCGCTGATCCCGTCGGCCAAGGGCTGGAGCGCGCTGTGGGACTACCGCCCGCTGTCAGTCTGCACCAGCATCACCGCGCATGAGCGCGCAGGCGGGGCGCAGCCGCCGCTGGCGATTTTCGCCCCCATCCCGCATCGTTCTGACGCCACCTACCACGATGCGGCGCTGCTGCCACCGGGCGCGCTCAACCCCTCGACCGGGGCGCGCTTCTGGTTCGGCACCGACACCAATGGGCGCGACGTGCTGGTGTGCCTGTTCTTCGGCGCGCGCATCTCGCTCACCATCGGCTTCGTCGCCACCGGTATTTCACTGCTGATCGGCGTGCTGGTGGGGGCTGCGAGCGGTTATTTCGGCGGCACCTTCGACCTCGTGGCCCAGCGGCTGGTCGAGGTCATGATGCTGATCCCGACCTTCAACATCATCCTCTTCGTGGTCGCCATGACCGGCCCCAACATCTTTGTCATCATGGTGGTGATCGGTCTGACCAGCTGGACCGGGACCGCGCGCCTGGTACGCGGTGAATTTCTCTCGCAGTCAGTGGCCGACTACGTTGCTGCCGCGGTGTCCATCGGGGTGCCGCGCTGGCGCATCATGTTCCGCCATATCCTGCCCAACGCCATGGCGCCGATCATCATCACCGCCACTTTTGGCATCGCCGGAGCGGTGCTCGGCGAGTCGACGCTCTCCTTCCTCGGCCTGGGCGACCCGACCACCGCCTCGTGGGGCTACCTGCTCGACGAGGGCCGCGAGAACATCCGCTACCCCTGGCTGATCTACGCCCCGGGTTTGGCGATCTTCGTCCTCGTCAGCTGCCTCAATCTCATCGGCAACGGCCTGCGCGATGCCTTCGATCCCAAGAGCGGCTGAGGGCGGAGATGGGCAGCACCGAGCAGCAGGCAGCGGAGGGCGCGACGCCATGACCAGCACCAGCACCGGACCGCTCCTCGAGTTCGCCGACCTGCGCGTCTCCTTCCGCCTGCGCGATCGCATGGTCGAGGCGGTCAAGGGGGTGAGCTTTGCCATCAATGCCGGCGAAGTGGTCGCGCTGGTCGGCGAATCGGGCTCGGGCAAGAGCGTCTCGGCGATGTCGGCCATGCGCCTGCTCCAGGAGCCCCCCGCGAGCTACCCGGGCGGCAGCATACGCTGGCGCGGCGAGGAGGTCCTGCGCATGGGCCCAGAGCGCCTGCGCAAGCTGCGCGGCGGCGAGATCGGCATGATCTTCCAGGAGCCGATGACCGCGCTCAACCCGACCTGGACCTGCGGGCGCCAGGTCGAGGAGGCGCTCGAACTGCACACCGCGCTCACTGCCCCAGCGCGCCGCGAACGTGCGCTCGCGCTCTTCCGCTCGGTCGGCATCCCCCAGCCCGAGACGCGCTACGCCCAGTACCCGCACGAGCTCTCGGGCGGCATGCGCCAGCGCGTCTGCATCAGCATGGCGCTCGCCTGCGGCCCGCAGCTGCTCATCGCCGACGAGCCGACCACCGCGCTCGACGTCACCATTCAGGCGCAGATCCTCGACCTCATCAAGCGTTTGCAGCGCGAGCAGGGCATGGCGGTGCTCTTCATCACCCATGACCTCGGGGTGGTCGCCGAGCTCGCCGACCGCGTGGTCCTGATGCGCCAGGGGGTGGTGGTGGAGCAGGGCGAGGTGCTGGAGATCTTCCGCAACCCCCAGCACCCCTACACCAAGGGGCTGCTCGCCTGCCGCCCCCGCCTGGGCGCCAGGCGCGCGCGCTTGCCGACGGTCGAGGATTTCATGGCCGGGGCATAAGCCCGCCAGCGGCTGTGCTCCGGCCTCAGCCGGGCGGGGCGCCGGCGTCGATCAGCGCCAGCGCATAGGGCCGCAGGCTGAGCGCATGGGCATCCCCGTGCGCGCCCAGCAGGACGGCGCTGCGCGCGCGCCAGCCGCGCGGCTCGCGCATCGCCTGCCAGGCGCTGGTCTCATCGAGCATGCTGAGGGTGGCGGTACCCGGCAGGCCAGCGAGTTCGATTCTCTGTTCGTCGGCAGTGAGGTTGGCGATCCACAGGCGCATGCCGGCACCCCGGCGCACCGCGAGGCCGGCCACCCGCCCGCTGACGCTGTGGGCGACCGGCAAGGTAGCGGCGCCGGCCACCTCGCCGAGGCTCTCCAGCAGGTGCCAGAGCGGATGGACCACGGCGCCATCCGCCGCCGCCCCGGCGGCGGGCAGCACCCCGAGTCGGCCCTCAAGCTGGTGCCAGGTGCCGCGCGTGGCACCGGCGCCGGCGAGCGCCGCGATGCTGGCGCAGGTCCAGGCGGCGGCGACCAGCGCGCGCTGGCGCGGCTCCTCGCCGCCGTCCAGCGGCGCCAGGGTGATCGGACCGGGGCTGAGGCCGGATCCTGGGCAGCGCGCGCGCAGGTCGC
>JAYVMM010000629.1:0-1507 GCA_043758975.1 Planctomycetota bacterium
GCCTTGATGATGGCATTGACGGTGGGTTCGACGAACTCGTCGTTGACAGCGATCTCGAGCTTGACCTTGCGCAGGAGGTTGACCGTGTATTCGTGGCCACGGTAGATTTCCGTATGACCCTTCTGGCGGCCGAAGCCCTGCACGTCGCTGATGGTGAGCCGAACGACCTCGACTTCATTCAGCGCCTCTTTCACGGCTTCCAACTTTGAGGGCTGGAGAATGGCCTCGATCATTTTCATGGGGAGATTTCCTTGGGGTCTTGGGGAGTGGTGGGGAGTGGAGGAGTCGGGGTTCTCGGGTTTCCTTCCGGCCGGGTCGAGCGACCCGACCGGAAGGGTACCGTCAACGCTCAGTGCGTATAGGCTTCCTCACCATGTTGGCTGAGGTCGAGGCCTTCCTCTTCCTGCTCGGCGGTCGGGCGTAGGCCCATGGTGACCTTGATGAGGGCGAGGATGAGCGCGCTGCCGATGGCCGACAGGAAGACCGCGTTCAGCACCGCCTTGGCCTGGCCCCACACCATCCACACCTGGTTCGAGACGATTGCGGTGTACAGCGGCGCGTTGAGCGCGAGCACGCCCGGATTGGTGTCGGGCGAGAAGAAGATGCCGGTGGCGATGGCGCCCCACATGCCGCCACAGGCGTGCACCCCGAAGGCGTCGAGCGCATCATCGTAGAAGCCGAGCGCCTTCTTCATGTAGCTCGAGGTGACCATGCACAGCGCGCCGGCGACCAGGCCGATGACGATCGCGCCCATCGGGGCGACGAAGCCAGAAGCCGGGGTGATTGCTACCAGGCCGGCGACCGCGCCGGAGATGGCACCCAGCATGGTCGGCTTGCCGCGCATGAACCACTCGGCCGCGGGCCAGCTCAGCGCCGCCGCCGCGGTGGCGAAGTGGGTGTTGGCGAAGGCGATCACCGCCAACCCGTTGGCCTGCAGCGCCGAGCCGGCGTTGAAGCCGAACCAGCCGACCCACAGCAGGGCCGCTCCGGTGAAGCTCATGGCCAGGTTGTGCGGCTTCATCGGGACCTGCTCGTAGCCCTTGCGCTTGCCGAGGAAGAGCGCACACATCAGGGCGGCAACGCCCGAGCTGATGTGCACCACCGTGCCGCCGGCGAAGTCGAAGGCCGAGGAGCCGGTCGCACCCGGGGTGGCCCAGTTGTAGTAGCCGTTCTCGCCCCACATCATGTGCGCCAGGGGGCAGTAGATGAAGAGCAGCCACAGTGAGCTGAACACGCACATGCTGGAGAACTTCATGCGTTCAGCATAGCCGCCGCAGATCAGGGCCGGGGTGATGATGGCGAACATCAGCTGGAAGAGCATGTACGAACCGTGGTTGATGCTCGAGCAGTAGACGCCGTTGGGTCCTGGGACCAGGGCGGAGGCGCCGGCGGGGGCGGTGGTGGGGACGGGTGAGGCCACCGGATCGGGCAGCCAGCCGAAGAAGTCGGCACCGAGCGGACGCGGCGGGTTGGTCGCCGGCAGGATGCCCGGCTGGGTCTTGAGCGT
>JAYVMM010000630.1:0-3220 GCA_043758975.1 Planctomycetota bacterium
CGAGGTCGAGAGAGGTGCGGAAGTCGGGGCCGGGGCCGGGGCCGGGGCCGGGGCCGGGGCCGGGGCCGGGGCCGGGCCGGCCCCGTGCGCGGGGTCGGACGGCGGCTGGGGGCTCGGCAGCTGAGTGTCGCTGGTTCCGATGGGGTTGACCGCGCGCTGGCTGAGCATGCCCGAAAGGGTGACGTACCCGCCAGCGGCGATGAGCGCGCCGACGAGGATGCCGAGGACCCAGCGTGCACGCCGGGTCTCTGCAGCGCTCGCTGGCGCGGGAGGCTGCGGTGGACGCGGGGATGCTGCCATGGTTGATCTCAGGAAAGGGTGGGACGCACGAGTCGCTGGGGCTTTGCGCTGGTATCTGCCGACCATTCACCGCCATTTGCCCGAGGCGTCAATGGCAAAGGCCCGCGCTCTTCAGCGATCGATCTTCCCATCATGGCGATACTGCAAGCGGTAACCCCTCCGGCAGGTTGTCAGCGCGAGGTGCCGATCACGGTGCAAACCGCCGCGGGCGAAGTCACCGCAGGATGGCACTGGCCCGCAATAGAGCGAAAGCGCGTCCAGGTTAAAGACGATGGAATGCCGCCCGTGGCGCATGCCGTGCTTGGCGCGACATCAATGCTCGCGCATGAACACTTCGTCGACCCACTTGGTGGTGACCTCGTTGTTGACGAAGCGCACGTCGCGGATGAGCCGCTGATGGAAGGGGATGGTGGTCTTGATGCCCTCGATGATGTACTCGCTCAGGGCCTGCTCGAGGAAGCGCAGCGCCTCGGCGCGGGTGTCGCCATGGACGATGAGCTTGGCGATCATCGAGTCGTAGTTGGGCGGGATGGTGTAGCCGGCGTAGCAGTGGCTGTCGACGCGCACGCCCTTGCCCGAGGGGCTGACGTACATGCTGATCTTGCCTGGGCTGGGCGAGAAGTCGCGCTCCCAGTCCTCGGCGTTGATGCGCACCTCGATGGCATGTCCCTCGGGCTTGACGTCCTCCTGGCGGAAGGCCAGGGGCTCGCCGGCGGCGACCAGGATCTGATGCTTGATCAGATCGTATCCGGTCACCATCTCCGTGACGGGATGCTCAACCTGAATACGGGTGTTCATTTCCAGGAAGTAGTAGGCCTTGCGGTCGAGGTCGTAGATGAACTCGACGGTGCCGGCGTTGTAATAGCCGGCGGCCTTGGCCAGCTTGACTGCGTCCGCGCACATGGCGCGGCGGATCTCCGGGGTGATCACCGGGCTGGGGCTCTCCTCGACCAGCTTCTGGTGGCGGCGCTGGGTCGAGCAGTCGCGCTCGCCGAGCGCGACCACGTTGCCGTGCTGGTCGCCGATGACCTGGATCTCGATGTGGCGGGCGCGCTTGACCAGGGCCTCGACGATGCATTCGCCGTTGCCGAAGGCCGCCTCCGCCTCGCGCTGGGCCTGGATCAGGCCGGAGACCAGGCTGGCGTCGTTGTGCGCCACGCGCATGCCGCGTCCGCCACCGCCCGATGTGGCCTTGATCATCACCGGGTAGCCGATCTTGTGCGCGACCTGGATCGCCTCATCGCTCGAAGCCACAGGGCCAGGCGAGCCGGGCACCGTCGGCACTCCGGCCTGCTTGGCCAGCGCCTTGGCCTTGGCCTTGTTGCCGAGGGCGTCCATCGAGTTGCTGGTCGGGCCGATGAACTCGATCTTGCAGTCGCGCACCACCTGGGCGAAGTGGCTGTTCTCGGAGAGGAAGCCGTAGCCGGGGTGGATGGCGTCGACGTCGGCCAGCTCGGCGGCGGCGATGATGTTGTTGATGTTGAGGTAGCTCTGCTTGGCCGGCCCGGGGCCGATGCAGATCGCCACATCGGCCATGCGCACCGCCAGCGATTCGCGGTCGGCGGTCGAGTAGACCACCACCGTCTCGATGCCGAGCCGCCGGCAGCTGCGGATGATGCGGGTGGCGATCTCCCCGCGGTTGGCGATCAGAATGCGTTTGAACATGGGTGTCCGATGGTCAGGCGCACCTAGCCGGGTCCGGGCATTGCCCGGACCACGCAGGCCATGGCCGCCGCGGGGGTTAACCGATGAGGAACAACACGGTCCCGTATTCGACTGCCTGGCCCTCGTTGACGCAGATCTTCTTGATCGCGCCCTTCAGGCCGGGGTCCGGCTTGATCTCGTTGAACACCTTCATCGCCTCGATCAGGCACACGACCTTGTTCTCGTCGACCTGGGTCCCGAGCGCGACGAAGTTGGCGGCGTCGGGGTTGGGCTTGAGGTAGACGGTGCCGGGGATGGGCGAGATCACCGGCTTGCAGCCGGCGAATTCGTCGACCGCCGGGGCGGCGGGGGCTGGTGCCGGAACGCTCGCCACGACCGGGACGGCGGCGAGGTGGGTAACCGTGGCGACCGCGCCAGTGGCCTTCCTGAGCTTGACCTTGAGATCCGGCGATTCGACCTCGACTTCGACCAAGTCGTTGTCGCGCATCAATTTAGTGAGTTCCTTGAGCGACTTGATATCCATAAAGGTGCAGATCTCCGAAACCGAGTGAGCAGCAGCAGCAGCGGCGCGCCACACGACAATGAACCGCCTGCCTTCGGCGCGACGCCAAAGTGGTCATCGGGTGAGCGGCCAACAGTAGGACCGTAGCCGCATGAGTCAATCGCAGCAGGCATTGCATCCGCTAACCCATGTCTAGCCAAGATCATGGGTTACGCCACCAGAGCGCGCCGCGCCCTCAAGCGGGGGGCGCCACCGGGGGCTGCCATTGAGCTCGCCTGGTGGACGCTGGCAACCGATGCATCAAGCATCACCGGCACTGCCGCGGCAGGCATGGAGCGCGGGAGCGGGGCGGGCGGGCTTGGTCGCCCGGCTCGCCGCCTATGCTCCCCAGCCACTACGCGGAGAGCGCCCATGGCGATCAGGATCCTGCTGCCGAAATTCGGCCAAACCGTCGAGACCAGCGAAATCACCCAGTGGCTGGTCAAGGAGGGTGCGGTCATCACCAAGGGCGCCATCCTGTGCGAGATCGCCACCGACAAGAGCACGCTCGAAGTCGAAAGCCAGTTCGCCGGCACCCTGCTGCGCATTCTGCTGCCGGTCGGCACCACCGCCCCGGTCGGCTGCGTCTTGGCGCTGCTCGGCGAGGCCGGGGAGATCATCGCTGAGGCGGAGATCGCCGCCTGCCTGGCGACCCAGAAGGTTGCTGCCGGGGCAGCCGCCGCCGCCGTCCCCGCTCCGGCCGCAGCGGCGCCC
>JAYVMM010000631.1:0-5042 GCA_043758975.1 Planctomycetota bacterium
GTCCGGCCTGCCGCCGACGGTCGTCCTCACCGCCCCCGCCGCCGACCTCAGCGCCGCCGCACACGCGACTCTCACCCTCGACGCCGAGGCCTCCTCGCCCATCGGCGCCATCCGCACCGTCGAGTTCCTGGTCGATGGCGCGAGCATCGGCGAGGCGGCGAACCCGCCCTATACCCTGCCCTGGCATGCCGACGCGCCCGGCGCGCACCTGGTCAGCGCGCGCGCGCGCAGCGACAACGGCCTCACCGCCACCACCCTGCCGGTCACCGTCACCATCACCGCGCGCTCGTCGACGGCCCTGGTGCTGGCGGTGGTCGACGGCCCCGCGTCGCCAGCGAGTACCGGCAGCGTGACCCTCAGCGCCACCCCCGACCACCTCGACGGGATGATCGAACGCGTCGAGTTCCTCAATGACGGCGTGCGCATCGGCGAGGCCACCGCGCCCCCCTACCGCCTGCTCTGGAAAGGGGCTGCTGCCGGCGAGCACGCGCTCACCGCGGTGGCACGCATCGCCGGCGGCGCCAGCGTGGCCTCGGCGCCGCTGAAGCTGGTGGTGCAGCCGCCCGCCCGTGCGGCGCTGGCGGCGGTGATCGAGAGTCCGGAGGACGGCAGCGAGGTGCCGGAAGGCGGGCACCTCACCATCCGCGCCAGAGCCACCAGCCGCGATGGCAAAGTCACCCACCTCGACGTCCTCGCCGACGAGCAGAAGATCGGCGAAGCCAGCCTCGCGCCCTTCACCTACGTCTGGACCCACCCCACCCCCGGCGTGCACCGGCTGCGCGTGGTCGCCAGCGACGACCATGGCGGCAGCGCCGCCTCCGAGCCGGTGACGGTGCTGGTCGGCAAGAACCTCACCTTCGTGCTCGCACGCGGCATCCACCTCGGCGGCGAGGCGTTCGAGTTCGAGGGCAACCGCTGGTTGGGAGCGGCGGAGGCGGAGCACGCCGGATTGATGGTCACGGGCGCCAAGGCGGTCGCCAAGCTGCCGCCGACCGCGGCGGCGACCGGTGGCGACCCCGGCCTGACCGCGCTTCTAGGCAGCGGTCTGCAGGGCGAGGGCGAGGAGGTCACGCTCAGCCAGAGCCTGCCCAACGGCGCCTACCAGGTCAGCCTGTGGCTGAGCGAGGCCAAGACCGGCGCCGCGCCACAGCTCGAGCTCGAGGTGCAGGGCGCGCGCCAGCTGCTCGCCGGCTCGCGCATGGGCCGTGGCGGCTGGGCCAAGTACGGACCCTACCCCGCGCGCGTCGCCAACCAGTCGCTCACCCTGGTGCTGCGCGCCGGACGCGGCACGCCCGCGCCGCGCCTGCACGGCCTGACCATTGCGGTGCCGCTCGGCGGCACCGCCCCGCGTCCGCTCGTCGAATTGCTGTTCGACGCCGTCAACGGCGCCCTCACGCCCAACACCGGCACCAGCGCAGGGATCGCGCCCACCGCCACCATCAGCGCCGACGGGCCAAGCCGCAGCCCGCTCGCAGCGCCGGGCGGCGGCGGCGGCAGCATGGACTTCGGACGCAACTTCCGCCCCGCCGCCATCGACGTGCCCGGCCTCGCCCCCGCGCTGCGCAAGCTGAGGTCCTTCACCATCAGCGCCTGGCTCAACAACCGGGTGGCGGAGGAGAACGGCGGCGGCGATCGCATCATTAGCTGGTCGCACGACGGCGGCGACGGCGCCGAGCTGGTCTTCCACAACGACGGTAGCCTGCAGCTCGCGGTCAACAGCCTGGTCGACGGCCCGGGCGCGGCACGGCGCAGCTCGCCCGGTCTGATCAGCAGCAACGACGCGGTGCCGCTCGACAACTGGCGCTTCATCGCCATCACCTACGATGGCGGCCTGGCCGATCACCAGGTGCGCTACTACATCGGCAGCGCCAGCGAGCGCGCCTTCCTCGACAGCGCGGTCGACCTCAACCGCGGACCGGTGGGGATGAACCCGGCGCCGGAGCTGACCATCGGCCACACCTACCCGTCCTTCCGCAAGCCCGGTGCCGACCGCATGTACCGCGGCATCATCGACCAGGTGCGCATATGGGGCAGCGTCGGCGACGGCTCCGGCGCGCTCAACCCCGAACAGATCCAGAGCGTGCAGGTGGCCGCTAACCCCGCCGCCATGCAGCCGCCATTCGAGCGCAGCGATCCGGTGGTGGCGCCGGGGCTGGTCGCCTGGTTCAACGCCGCCGCCGGGGTGAGCAGCCTGGGCGGACGGGCGTGGCGCTGGGAGGATCTCAGCGGCAAGCATCATGACCTCACCATGGACGATGGCGCCCATCGCCCGCCGCTGGTCGAGCGCGCGCTCAGTGGCGCCGCCGCGCTGAGCTTCGCCGGTGAACAGCGCCTGGAGATCAACGGGGTGGCGGGGCTCGATCCCGAGGCCTTCACCCTCATGGCCTGGGCACGCCAGGATCATTTCGAGACCAACGGCGATCAGCGCCGCTGGGTGGCGGGCAAGAACGGCAACGAGACCGACGTCGGGCACTTCTCGCTCTTCACCGCCGGCGGTGCCGCGCACGCCTACCTCAACCTCGGCGGCGACCTCAAGCTGCTCGAGCTCACCAGCCCACCCGGCTCCCTGCACGAGCGCACTTGGCACCTGCTGGCGATGGCCTATGACGGCGAAAAGCTGGCGCTCTACCTCGACGGTCGGCGCGTGGCCGAGACCCCGGCGCACGCCAAGCGCGGCCCCGGCGGCGGCGCCTTCGTGGTCGGACGCCGCCCGGACAACTTCAGCAGCTGGGACGGCATGGTCGCCGAGGTGCGCCTCTACGAGCGCGCGCTCGGCGAGGCCGAGATCCAGCTCATCGAACGCACCACGCGCACGCGCTACCTCAGCGCCGACACGCCGCCCGCCGTCGCCGTCGCCACCGCCACCGGCGCGCCTGCGGGCGCACCCGGCAGCGGGCGCGCCGTGATGCTGTGGGACGGCGACACCGCCACCGGCGGCAACGGCTGGAGCGTCCCACCCTCCACCCGCATCGTGGTTCAGGAGGCGGTGGCCTTCCACGGCACGCACGCGCTGCAGTACCACGCGAGTGGCAGCAATTTCGCCAATTGCGGCTGGAACTGGCGCGCCTGGCAGGCCAGCTCGCCCGACGACGACGCCACTCTGCACACCCACCTGATGATCGCGGTCAAGGTCGATGGCACGACCAAGCCCACCAGCGTGCGCCTGCTCGTGCGCAGTCCGCACCCCGAGGACCACAACAAGAGCGCCGACAGCGACCTCCTCGAGCTGCTCACCTACTGTCCGACCCTGCTCGACGGCGCCTGGCACGACCTCGCCATTCCGATCTCCGACCTCACCTCCAAGGATCCCGGCTTCGATCTCCACCACCTCTTCGAGCTGTGCATCTTCCTCAATGCCCCCGGCGCCATCGAAGCGGACGTCTATGTCGATGATCTCGGCTTCGGGGGCACCCGCTAAAGCCTGGAAGGGAAAGCGGATGCCCATGATTTCGTCTGTAAATCTCTCTTATTACTTACAATACACCTTTACCCGGGATTGGGGTTCCGCGTGGGTTGCGCTGCCGGAATTTTTGTATAAACAAATTTTGGAACAAAAGGTAGATCCTCGCCACCCTCCGCGAGCACCGCCATGCACGTTTGTCCCCGTTCCCAGCTCCACCTTCTACTTCTGCTGGTAGCGGCCAGCGCCGCCGGCGCGGACAACCTCATCCGCAACGGCAGCTTCGAAGGCTCGCTCCAGTACTGGCCCGAGGCCGGCACCCTGGTGCACGACGACACCGCACCCTCCGGCTCGTGGTGCATGCGCCTGGACGACAAGCAATCCCTGCGCTCGATGCCCTTCACCGTCCAGCCTGTGCGGCGGCTGACCATCGCCTGCTTCGCCAAGGCCGCCAGCCCGGGCGAGGTGGCGATCAATCCGATGCCCTCCAACCGTGAGATCGGCCAGGGCAGCCACTGGGCATGGAACGCCGGGCACACCTTCCGCGCGCATGTGGGCACCAGCTGGTCGCGGGTGGCGATCCAGGTCGACATCCCCGCGCTCGACGCCAAGGGCGGCTTCGCCGGCTCCGACCACACCTGGTGGAACCTCACCAGCTGGATCTTCATGCTCAACGGGCCCCATCCGCTGTGGGTCGACGGCATCACCGTCGCCTATGACGATGCCGGCGCCGCCGGCTACCTCGAGCAGGCGCCGCTCGAGGTCACCACCACCGTCCTCGACCTGCCCGGCTACCAGACGCCGTCCGCCAATCTGGTCGACCCCGCCCTCCCGCTGACGGTGCGCTCGGCGGTGTTCAACCCCGGTCCCGCCGCGCTCGACGCCGTGCTGCGCCTCGAGCAGCTCGACTACCGCGGCGAGCACCGCTTTGGCGACGCGCTTGAGGCGCCGCTGCACCTCGAGCCGGGCCATTCGCTGGTGCTCGACCGCCCGCTGACCGTGCTCGGGCGCGGGCTCGAGCTGGTGCGCAGCAGCGTGCTGATCGCTGGCAAGCTGGTCGCCTCCGGCGATCAGCCGGTGACCGCTCTCGCCTTCCCCGCGCACGCCACCGTGCCCGACCCGCGTGAGCGCTTCGGCGCCTCGGTGTTCGGCCCGCGCATGACCGACGCGGCGCAGGCCATCGGCCTCGCCTACACGCGCTGGTACCCGCAAATGAACTGGGCCGAAGCCCAGCCGAAAACCGCCGACGCCTTCAGCTGGCAGACTATGGACCAAGCCTGCGCGGTCCTATGGGCGCGCGGCATCACGCCGATGGCGGTGCTGCATTCCATCCCTGACTGGGCCAAGGGCGGCGCCAATCAGACCCTGCCCAAGGACATGCAATGGGCGGCCGGCGATACGCACTGGGACGACGCCGCGCTGGTCACCAGCTGGGACCGCTTCGTCGAGGCCATCGCGCAACACTACCTGGGCAAGGCGCTGGTCTACGAATTCGCCAACGAGCCCGACATCGGCGCCGGCTGGGACCGCGCAATCTACGCCCGCCTCGCCATCCGCACCGCGCGCTTGCTCAAGAGGACCGACCCGAAAGCGGTGCTGATGGTCAATCAGACCTGGCCGGGGGTCAACGATTGGGGGCGCG
>JAYVMM010000632.1:0-2751 GCA_043758975.1 Planctomycetota bacterium
CGCCTACACGCCTACTCGCCTATTCACCTATTCGCCGAAGGCGCGCTGCTTGCGGTGCGCGCCTCCCCCCACCCAGTCGGCGGGGGAGGTGGTCACCACGTCGCCGGCGAGCGGCGGGGCGGCGGCGGTGAAGTCGTCGAAGGGCAGATCGAGGATCTTGCCCAGCCAGCCCTCCGGCCCCTCCATGACCTCGACTTCGACCACGTGCCCGACGCGGAATTCGGTGGTGATCTCGTTGGTGGAGTTGTCGAAGACCTTGATGACTTTGAGCCGCATCACGCGGTGGTCGTTGGCCGCCTCGGCGCGCGTGACCACCTCGCCGCGCAATTCGGAGCAGCCGCCTATTGCCAGGGCCAGGGCCAGGGCCAGGAGCAGCAGGACGGGCAGCGGGGAGGTGGCGGCAGGCATGGCCCGGCAGTCTTTTCTTGAGTTCGCCCCGATCCAGCGATAAGTGGCCCCCGCGCTCGCCGCCAGCATGCGGCCAGCCGGAGAGCCCGATGAGCCACACCTCGCCCGCCGAAGCCGCCCGCGGCGCCTACCATCCCCTAGCCGAGGCGGCCAACGCCGCCCTCGCCGCCGGCGCCCCGCACGCCCTCGCCATGCTCAGCGAGCGTGGGCGGCGGATGTACTTCCCGGCCAAGGGCATCCTCGCCCAGGGCGCCGAGGCCAAGGCCAAGGCCAAGCGCTACAACGCCACCATCGGCATCGCCACCGATGAGCAGGGCCCGATGTTCCTGCAGTGCGTGCAGGACAGTTTCGCCCCCGGGATGTCGCCGCGCGACCTCTACGACTACGCTCCCAGCTCGGGCAAGCCCGAGCTGCGCAAGGCGTGGGCCGACAAGCAGCGCCAGGAGACCCCCAGCCTGGGCGGCGCCGCGCTCTCGCAGCCGGTGGTCACCTGCGCCCTGACCCACGGACTGGCCCTGCTCGGCGAGCTCTTCCTCGATCCCGGCGACGAGGTCCTAGTCTCCGACCTGATGTGGGAGAACTACACCCTGTGCTGGGACATCCGCCTGGGCGCGCGCATCTCCACCTTCCCGCTCTTCGACCGCCGCCTCACCGGCTTCAATCAGGACGCCTTCATCCAGGCCCTCGCCGAGCGGCGCGGGCGCAAGCTGATGGTGGTGCTCAATTTCCCCAACAATCCCTCGGGCTATTCGCCGACCCGCGCCGAGGCCGGGGCGATCGTCAATGCCCTGCTCGCCGCCGCCCAGGCCGGCAGCAAGCTGGTGGTGGCCTGCGACGACGCCTATTATGGCATGTTCTTCGATCCCGCGTGCGAGACCGAGAGCCTGTTCGGTCGCCTCGCCCACCTGCACGAGAACCTGCTCGCGGTCAAGATCGACGGCGCCACCAAGGAGGAGTTCGTGTGGGGCCTGCGCGTCGGCTTCATCACCTACGGGGCCAAAGGCGCCAGCCCGGCGGCCTACGCCGCGCTCGAGCAGAAGACCAGTGGGCTGATCCGCGCCTCGATTTCCAATGTCAGCCAAGCAAGCCAGAGCATCGTGCTCAAAGCCTTGCTGCACCCAGACTTCCGCAAGCAGCAGGGGGAAAAGGTTATGATCCTGCGGGCGCGCGCCGCGGCCACTGCGGCGGCCTGTCGGAAGCCGGAGTACGCCGACTGCTGGGACGTCTACCCCTTCAATGCCGGCTACTTCATGTGCATCCGGGTCAAGGGTGTGAGTGCCGAGGTGGTGCGCCTGCGCCTGCTCGACGAGCATGGCCTGGGCACCATCGCCCTGGGCGAAAGCGACCTGCGCATCGCCTTCAGCTGCCTGCTCGAGGTGCAGATCGCCGATGTCTTCGTGCGCATCGCCGCCGCCGTGCGCGCGGTACGCGCCGGCTGAACGCACGGGCAAGCTGGGGCTGGGGCAGCGTGCGGGTGCACTCGCGCCGCCTGCCGCGCGGGCGTGCCCATACCGCTACCGGCGCGCGTGCGCACAGCTGAAGAATCAGGTCGTTCGGGAGCCTGGTCCAGGCCCGGCTGGCGGCGCCGGGAGCCGGCGCCGCCAGGGTGGAATGCGCTGCTTAGCGGTTGCCGCCGCCGTAGCTGCCGCCCCCGCCGCCACCGTAACCCCCACCGCCGCCGCCGCCGCCGCCGTAGCCGCCGCGGCTACCACCGCCACCGCCACCGCCACCGCCGTAGCTGCCACCACCTCCGCCGCCTTCACGGCGGGGCGGGCGGTCGCCTGGCTGGCGCGGCTCGGCCTCGCGGACGCGCAGGGCACGGCCTTCGTGTTCCATGCCATTGAGCGCCTGGATGGCCGCCTGGCCCTCGTTGGCGTTGGTCATGGTGACGAAGCCGAAACCGCGGCTGCGGCCGGTATCGCGATCCATGACCACCTTGGCACGGCCCACGGCACCGTGGGCAGCGAACATGGCAGTCAGGCCCTCGTCATTGACGGACCAGGGCAGGTTGCCGACGTAGAGTTCCACAGATAACCTCGAATCTGACGCAAAGCGCCATGAAAAAGGCGCGTGAAGCGCCCGGGGTGATCCGATGAGAATGTGGGTTTTGCGGCCAATCCAAGCAGTATTTGGCCTTTAAGGCTGTAATCGAGCCCTGGTGAGTGAGAATGCGCGGGCAGCGGAGGGGGTTTTGGCGCCGGGGGCGGCGGATTCAGGTGCGCAATTGCTGCAGGCGGACCAGTTCGGCGTACTCCCCGCCCAGCGCCACCAGCTCCTGGTGGGTGCCGCGCTCGATGATGGTGCCGCGCCCGGGGTGGTCCTTGCCGCCCAGGACGTAGATCA
>JAYVMM010000633.1:0-1846 GCA_043758975.1 Planctomycetota bacterium
TGCCGACCTTCAATCCGTGGCCGTGGCTACCACCCCTGGTTCTGCTGGTGACCGCCATCCCCAGTCTGATCATCGTTTTCATCGCCCATCATATGCACCTCGACCTCGTCGAGTCCCTACCCTATCTGGCATCGATCCATTTCGACGCCGACCAGGAGGGTCGCCAGGGCTGGACGGAGGCCGGCTACCGCCTGCGCTGCGAGGATGGTTCCGCGCTGCAGCTGCGCCTGCAGCTCGAAGATCCCCGTCGGGCAGGGCTTGCCGGAGAGGCGGTGGTGGTGCTCTACCGCCCCGACGATGCCACCCTCGATCGCACCTTCAACTGGCCGGTGCCCACCCAGCCGCTCCAGGTGACCCTGCCCCGCCCAGGGTTGTGGCGCATCCACCTCGAGCTCACCATCCCCTCACGCCTCGACCGCCACCCGCTCAGCACGGACGCTGCCCTCACCCTGGCGGGACCACCATGATCTCCTTGACCGGCGAATATGCGCTACGCGCCATGGTCTGCCTGGCCAGCCACCCGGGCCGCTCCCTCACCGCCGACAGCCTCAGCCGCATCACCGCCGTGCCGGTGGGCTATCTCGCCAAGATCATGCAGGGGCTCACGCGCGCCCAGCTGGTGGGCTCGCAGCGGGGACCGCACGGCGGATTCATCCTCAGGCGGCCAGCCGGCCACATCACCATCTACGATGTGGTCAAGGCGGCAGATCAGCTGCCGCGCGTGCCTGGATTGGCGTCCGGAGGGTCGCATGCCGTGGCGCATGGCCTGCTTAGGCGCTTGCAGCTCCTTCTCGCCACCTCTCGCGAACAGTGGGAGCTATCCTTCCGCAGCACTTCGATTGCCACCTTGCTCGAACCGGTACCAACCGGTGCCGGCGTGCCGAGCAGGGAGGACTGAGACCGTGGTGGACCGGCACCTGCCTGCGGCGGACTTCACGCGCAGCCCTTTCATCGTCATTTGGGAGGTCACCCGCGCTTGCGACCTGGTCTGCCAGCACTGCCGCGCCGACGCCCAGCACGAGCGTGCGACGGACGAACTGACCACCGAGGAAGGTCTGGACCTGCTCGGGCACATCCGACGCGAATTCGGCCAGGTGCTCATGGTCTTCACCGGCGGGGACCCCCTCAAGCGTGGCGACCTGCCCGCCCTCATCAGCCATGCCACCACACTGGGACTACGCACCGCCATTACACCCTCGGCGACGCCCCTGCTCGACGAGAGCGCACTGCGCGCGCTCCGCCAGGCCGGAATCAGCCGGGTCGCGGTGAGCTTAGATGGCGCCGATGCTGGGACCCATGATGCCTTCAGGGGCGTGCCCGGGACCTTCGCGCGGACCGTCACTGCCCTGCGTGCGGCACGCGCCTTGGGCATGGAGGTCCAAGTCAATACCACCTTCGCCCGCCACAACCTCGACCAGCTCGCGGCGATCGCCCAGCTGGTCGGCTTCCTCGATGCCCGGCTGTGGTCGGTGTTCGCGCTGGTGGTGACCGGCCGCGCCGAGGACGGCTTGCTGCCCAGCGCAGTGGAGCATGAGCGCGTCTACCGCCAGCTCGCCGCCCTGGCGCTGGACCCGGCCACCACCTTCGACATCAAGACTACCGCCGGACAGCCCTACTACCGGGTGCTGGACCAGCGGCGCGCTGCGTTGCTGGCGCGTGCCGGTGACGGTGCCACCATCCCTCAGCCGCGGGGTCGGGCGCCGCGCACGGTCAACGATGGCAATGGCCTGGTCTTCATCAGCCACACCGGCGACATCTCCCCCTCGGGATTCCTCCCCTTGGTGGCCGGCAATGTGCGCACCTCCCAGCTCGCCGAGGTCTACCGCCACCATCCCCTCTTCGTCCG
>JAYVMM010000634.1:0-1738 GCA_043758975.1 Planctomycetota bacterium
GCGCCGGCAGCAGGCGCACCAGGGCGTAGGCGGTGGTGAGCGAGGCGAGCGCGGTCACCGCCTTGAGCGCGCCGGCGAGCCAGTACCACGGTTGCCATACGGTGACCATCTCGGCGACATGGGTCGCGCCGCAGGCGAGGATGAAGACGCCGAAAGAGAGCAGGATCCAGTTGAAGGGGATGTCGCGCCGCCGCCGCATCAACATCAGCAGGGTGATGGGGATGGTGGCGTAGGCGGTGGCGATCAGCGCGTCGGCGCCGACGTGCAGCCAGATCAGGGCCGGTGTCCACAAGTAGCAGTGGCCGTGGGGCATGAAGCCGTTGGATGCGGTCAGCCAGTGCAGAAGGTCATCCATGGTCGTCTCCGTGGCCGGGTGCCCGGGGGCGAGGCTATCCATGGGCGGGCGCCCGAGGATCGGATTCCAGAAACGGAATCGCAGCTTAATTTGCCACCTGGATGCTGCCACCGCCCGGCTCGCCCGCCACCGATGGCCGCCCTGCTTGCCGGGATACGGAGTGCAGCTGCCGCCGGCGCGACCTCGGGCAGGCGCCGGAGGCGGCCTGCGCTTGCCCACGCGGTGCAGGCTGGACACTGCCCAGCATGCATCCACGGCAGGGCTGCGCATCCCCAGGCGCTCGATGACTCGCGCTCGCCGTTGGCTAGTCGCCTTGCTGGTGCTGGTGCTGCTGGCGGCCGGGGGCGTCGTCGGGGTGTGGTGGGCGCTGCGCACCAACCAGCTCGGTCACCTGATCGAGGACGGCTTCTCCCGCCGTCCGCTGCCAGGCGTCCTGCATGTCGGGCGCAGCGAGCTCCACGGCGTGCATGAGGTGGTGCTGCATGAGGTTGCGCTGTCGGCGGTGACCGGCGCCCCGCCCGTGGTAACGGTCCACCGCATTGTCGTCGCCGGTGAACTTTGGCAGGGCGACATCGCCACCGTGCGCCTCGAAGGCGTGCACGTCAACATCACCGTCGAGGGGCTGCAGTTCCTCCATGAGCTGATCCGCGCCGAGGTGGCGCACAAGAGCAGCGAGCAGCCCAGCCTGCTGCGCATATTCGCGGTCGATAGCGAGGTGGCGGTCAATGGCGAGGCCTTCCTCACTGCCGCCAATGCCACCATCGATGCGGTCGGCCCCAGGGTGGTGGTCGACGGCGTGGCCCTGGTCGGGCCGCCTGTCTCCCCGGCAGGCCAGGCTGACCCGGCGGCGCCGGCGGCCAAACCCGAGAAGCTGTGGGTCACCGTCACCACCGAGGGCAAGGATGACGACCTGCACTACCGCATCGCGCTCAAGCCCGGCGAACGCCAGGGGCAGATCGTGCTGCGCCCGTGGTGCGCGCGCCTGGCTGCGCTCAAGCTGCTGCCGCCCATCCCCGCCGATGCCGACGACTGGCTGCCCGAGCGCATCGACGGCGCCGGTTCAGTGGTGATAGCCCAGGACGACTGGGAGCACTTCACCGGCGACCTGCGCGCGACCTGGGCCGGCGGCCAGGGCCAGGCCGCCCTGCGCGTCGACCGCCAGAGCCTGCGCCTGGACAAGCTCTCGCTCAAGGACGCCGCCGCCGGCGAGCTCGAAGGCGGGCTGGAGATCGGCCTGGAGAACCATCTCGTCGAGCTCAATGCAGTGCGCTGGCATCCCGGCCCCAAGGTGCCGATCCCCAAGCAGGTGCCGACCGAAGACGTGCTCGCCCTGCTGCCGCAGGCCAAGCTGCGCATGCAGTCGATCCCCGAGGGCTGGGGCCT
>JAYVMM010000635.1:0-12868 GCA_043758975.1 Planctomycetota bacterium
TCCCGCCTTGAAGGAGGGCTGATCGCGGTGCTTGGATTTGAAGCGCGGCTTGCGCGCATCCCCGGCGAAGAAGCGCTGGAAGGCCTGGTTGAGGTGACGGAACGGCTGAGCATATGCGCTCGAAGGAATGGTGCGCAGGAAGGGGTAGTCGGTATCGATGCGGGCGACGAAGGCCTTCTGCAGCGCCATCCAGTTGGGCTTCTCGCCGGTCTGGTAGGCATGGTTCCAGTGCTCGAGGGCCCAGTTGTAGGCCAGGCGGGCACAGCCAGCCGCCTGGCGAAAGAGAGATTCCTGGGCGGGGAGTCGGTCGCAGGGCGATGACATGGGCGAGCAGCAACATATAGGTTTATACTGACCCATTTAGGAAGTCAAGCAAGCGATGACGCGTCGAAACCAGAATTCGTGCCCATGCGTGCATCTGACACCATCGCACAGCGTGAGCATGCTCTAGAGTGCCAGCATGGGTTGTTATAGGTCGTGCCTCAGCAGTATCGCCGAACATATGGACGACATTCCGGATTGGGCTTCATCGAGGCAAGTAATTTCTAATCCAACTGGGATCTCGGGTTAGGTGTAAAATCCGCATTGAGAAGAAAAAATGCGAAGATCCCAGGAATGGACGAATAAAGGCTGATACACCACCGCTTGGCACGCCCCACTCCGCGCTTGTAGCGGTGGTCGCCCATTCATACTTGTCGACATCCCCGGAGACCGCCATGGCCTGGACCAAGCCGACTTTCATCGATATGCGCTACGGCTTCGAAGTCACCATGTACATTTCAAACCGCTGAGCGGTTCCCGCCTCCCTTGAGCGGCGTGCGGGACCGCGGTGCGCTGTCCTGCCCTGTTCTCCCAGCTCTGCGTCGCTACAGTCGCCACCAAGGCCCGCACTCGCCTGACGGCGTCCGGTCCACCCGCCCCGTTGATGCCGTTAGCTCGACCAGCCGCTCCGGGCGCGCAAGGATCCTTCACGCCCTATGATCGTCCATGTTCTCGGATCCGGCGCCGGCGGCGGCTTCCCGCAATGGAACTGCAACTGCCGCAACTGCGATGGCCTGCGCCGCGGTACCCTGCGCGCCCGCGCGCGCACCCAGTCCTCGCTCGCGATCAGCGCCGACCGCCGCAGCTGGGTGCTGCTCAACGCCTCGCCCGATATCCGCGCCCAGCTCGACGCCTGCCCGGCGCTGCAGCCGGGTGGGCCGGTGCGCAACACCGCCATCCGCGCGGTAGTGCTGATGGACAGCCAGATCGACCACGTCACTGGCCTGCTCAGCTTACGCGAAGGGCGCCGGCTGGCGGTGCATTGCACCGCGCAAGTGCACACCGACCTCACCAGTGGCCTGCCGCTGTTCGACGTCCTGCGCCACTACCTCGAGCTCGAGCTCACCATCATCGATCCCGACCAGGCGGCGGGCTTCACCGTGGCGGGGGTCGACGGCCTGACCTTCCATGCCATCGCCCTCACCAGCAAGGCACCGCCGTATTCGCCGCACCGCCACGCCCCCGCGCGCGGCGACAATCTCGGCGTGCTGGTGCGCGATCAGCAGAGCGGACGCACGCTATTCTATGCCCCCGGCCTGGGCGAACTCGACGCGCGCGTGCGCGCCCTGCTCGCCGAGGCCGACTGCGCGCTCATCGACGGCACCTTCTGGAGCGATGACGAGATGGCCACCGCCGGCATCTCGCAGAAGCGCGGACGCGAGATGGGCCATCTCGCGCTCTCCGGCGCCGGCGGCATGCTCGAGGAGCTCGCCCAGCTGCCGCCACGCCGCCGCATCCTCATCCACATCAACAACACCAACCCCATCCTCGACGAGGATTCCGCCGCCCGCCGCGAGCTCGACGCGCGCGGCATCGAGGTGGCGTGGGACGGCATGGAGATCGCGCTGTGAGCGCCGGCGGGGAGGCGGACGCGCGGGCGTGGAGCCGCAGCGAATTCGAGGCCCAGCTGCGCGCGCAGGGCGCGGCCTACCACATCAACCACCCCTTCCAGAAGCTGATGGGCGCCGGGCGGCTGACCCGCGCCCAGCTCCAGGGCTGGGTCGTCAACCGCTACTACTACCAGATCAGCATCCCGCTCAAGGACGCAGCGGTGCTCTCCAACTGCCCCGAGCGCGAGGTGCGCCGGGAGTGGATCAAGCGCATCGTCGACCATGACGGCGCCGAGGGCGCCGAAGGCGGCATCGAGCGCTGGCTGGTGCTGGCGGAAGCGGTCGGGCTGGAGCGCGCGCAGGTGACCGGGCTGAGCGGCGTGCTGCCGGGGGTTCGCTTCGCCGTCGACGCCTACGTCGCCTTCGCCCGCCGCGCGCCGTGGCAGGAGGCGGTAGCGGCCTCGCTCACCGAACTGTTCGCCGCCGACATCCACCGCCAGCGCCTATCAGGCTGGCCTGAGCACTACCCGTGGGTCAAGCCCGAGGGCCTGGCCTACTTCCGCCAGCGCATCGCTGAGGCGCCGCGCGATGTGCAGCACGGCCTGCGCCTGACTCTCGACCACTTCACCACCCGCGCCGGCCAGGAGCGCGTGCTGGCGATCCTGCGCTTCAAGCTCGACATCCTGTGGGCGATGCTCGACGCCATGTGGATCGCCTACGTCGGCTATGCGCCCAAGCTCGAGGTTGAGACATGAGCGCGCACTCGCCCATCAGCCTCGCGCGCGCGGTGCGCTTCCAGTATGAGGAGGCGCAGAAGGCACATGTATTGCTCTACCCGGAGGGCATGATCACGCTCAACCACAGCGCGGCCGAGATCCTCGGCTGCTGCGACGGCATCCGCGACGAGGCCGGCATCGTCGCCGAGCTGACGCGCCGCTTCCCCGGCGCCGACCTCGCCGGCAACGTCCACGAGTTCCTGGAGATCGCCCATGGGCGCGGCTGGATCACCAGGGGCTGACCCGCCCGCAGCGGGCCCAGGCTATGGCCCAGGCGGCCCAGGCGGCCCCGCCGGCCCAGGCACGCCCCCGCCGCGCCCGTTCTGGCTGCTCGCCGAGCTCACCTACCGCTGTCCGCTGCAGTGCCCGTACTGCTCCAACCCGGTGGGCTACGGCGCCTACCGCAGCGAGCTGAGCACTGCCGAATGGCGGCGCGTGCTCGGCGAGGCGCGCGCGCTCGGCGCGGCCCAGCTCGGATTCAGCGGCGGCGAGCCCCTGCTGCGCGACGACCTGGTGGAGCTGGTGGGCGGGGCGCGAGCGCTCGGCTACTTCACCAACCTCATCACCTCCGCCCTCGGCCTCGAGCGCGATCGCCTGCGCGCGCTCACCGATGCCGGACTGGATTCGGTGCAGATCAGCTTCCAGGCCGCCGACGCGGCAGCGAACGACCGCATCGCCGGCTGCACCAGCTTCGCGCGCAAGGTCGATGCCGCGCGCCTGGTCAAGGAGATGGGCCTGCCGCTGACCCTGTGCGTGGTCATCCACCGCGGCAACATCGACGGCATCGAGGCCATCCTCGAGCTGTGCGTCGGGCTCGGCGCCGACTACGTCGAGCTCGCCTCGACCCAGTACTACGGCTGGGCCAAGCTCAACCAGGCCGCGCTGCTGCCCACCCGCGCCCAGGTCGCGCACGCATCCGCGGTGGCCCAGCGCTACCAGGAGGCCCAGCGCGGACGCATGAAGATCTTCTACGTGGTGCCGGACTATCACGAGGCGCGTCCCAAGCGCTGCATGAACGGCTGGGGCGCGGTGTTCCTGGTGGTCGCCCCCGACGGCGCCGCCCTGCCCTGCCACGCGGCGCGCGAACTCCCCGGCATCGCCTTCCCCAACGTGCGCGCGCAGAGCATCAGTACGATCTGGAACGACTCGCCTGCCTTCAACCGCTTCCGCGGCAACGCTTGGATGCAGGAGCCGTGCAGCAGCTGCCCGGAGCGCGAGCAGGACCTCGGCGGCTGCCGCTGCCAGGCCTGGCTGCTGGCCGGCGACGCCGCCGCCGCCGATCCGGTGTGCGCCAAGTCGCCTCTTCACGGCACCGTGGTGGCGCTGGTGGCGGCGGCAGACGGCGCCTCCACACCCCCTGCCTTCACCTACCGCACCATCGCCAACGCCCGGCGCCTGCGCGGATGACCGCAGCCGTGACCAGCGCGCCCTGCGAGATGATCCGCACCGAGGGCCTCTGCCGCTCCTTCGGCGCCACCCAGGCGGTCAGCGGACTCGACCTGAGCATCGCCGCCGGCTGCTGCTTCGGCCTGCTCGGCGCCAACGGCTCGGGCAAGAGCACCACCATCCAGCTGCTCGCCACCTTGCTGCGTCCGAGCGCCGGGGTGGCGCTGGTCGCCGGCCACCGCGTCGACCGCGCGCCGGTGCAGGTGCGCGCCGCCCTCGGCCTGGTCTTCCAGGAGGTCGCGCTCGACCGCGCGCTGAGCGCACGTGAGAACCTCGACTTCGCCGGCGCGCTCAGCGGCATGGCGCGAGCGGCAGTGCGTGCGCGCAGCAATGAGCTGCTGGCGCTGTTCGATCTGAGCGAGCGCGCCGACCAGCCGGTGGCGCGCCTGTCGGGCGGCCAGCGCCGCCTGGTCGACATCGCGCGCGCGCTGCTGCATCGCCCCCCGGTGCTGCTGCTCGACGAGCCGACCACCGGCCTCGACCCCATCAACCGCCGCACCCTGTGGCGCTTCCTGCGCCGGCTGTGCAGCGAGCACGGCACCACTCTGCTGGTCTCCACCCATCTCCTCGACGAGGCCGGGGACTGCGACCAGGTGCTGCTGATGGCACGCGGGCGCGCGCTCATTCGCGGCAGCCCGCAGCAGCTGGTGGCGCAGGCCGGCGCCTTCGTGCTCGAGCTTAGCGGCGAGGAGGCGGCGACCGCGCCCTTCGCCGGGCTCGGGCCCGCGCGCGCCGAAGGCGGCACCCTGTGCGTGCGCATCATGGACCCTGCCTTCACCCTCAATCGTCTCGACCCGGCGGCGCTCGCGCGCCTGGGCGCAGTGACCCTGCGCCGCCCGCGCCTGGAGGACGTCTACCTCGATCTCCACCGCCCGGAGTCAGAGCGGTGAGCGCGCGCGCGGTATGGGCGATCATCGCCCGCGAGCTCGCGCGCACCCTGCGCCAGCGTGGGCGCCTGCTCAGCGCCCTGGTGCGCCCACTGGTCTGGCTGCTGGTGATCGGCGGCGGGGTCGGGACCATGATGGGCGAGGGCGGCGGCGGCGGCGGCGGCTATAGGGCCTTCCTCGCCCCCGGGCTGCTCGCCATGACCCTGCTCTTCGGCGCCATGCTCTCCGCGCTCTCGCTGGTGCACGACCGCGAGAGCGGAGTGCTGCGCCTGCTCCTGGCCGCGCCCATCGCCCATGCCTGGATCGTCATCGCGCGCATCCTCAGCGCGGCGGTGGTGGCGCTGGCGCAGGCCGGCCTGCTGCTGCTGCTGCTGTGGCCGGCGGGCTATGTCGGCGCCGGCTGGGATCCGCTCGTGCTGCTCGCCGGGCTTCTCGCCACCGCGCTGTGCGCCGCCTGCATCGGGCTGCTGGTGGCGGTGGTGGTGCGCTCCCTGGAGAACTTCGCGGTCATGATGAACTTCGTCATCTTCCCGCTGTTCTTCCTCAGCGGCGCGCTCTACCCGCTGCACGGCCTGCCGGGCTGGCTGCGCTCGGCCGCGCTTGCCAATCCCTTCAGCTACGGCGTCGACCTGCTCAAGCACGCCGCCCCCGCCGCTGCCGCCGCCAGCGGCTGGCAGCCCGACGCCTCGGTCGCCTGCGACCTTGGTGTGCTCGGCGGCTTCATCGTCGTCGCCGCCACCGTCGCCTGCCTGGTCTTCTCCAGCGCGGCGACCATCGGCGCGCTCGCGCGCCTGGTCAGCCGGGGCCGCGGCGGCCCAGGTTGAGCACGCGCCGGGTAGGTGCGGCACAGCGCGCCGCGCTCAGGGCGCCGCCTGCTGCGGCCCGGCCTCCGGCGGGGTGCGCAACAGGACCAGCTGGTCGAACCACGCGGTCCCCCCGATCGCGGTGGGGGCGCAACCGGTCAGATAGTTGTCGCCGAGTTCGTGCCACAGGTCGACGGTTGCCAGCGTCCAGCGCCGGGGCGGCGACGGGCTGAGCTGGCGGGCCATCCAGCCGGTGGTGTTGGCGCCGGCGAAGTAGCGTCCGGCGGCATCCTCGGCGCGCGGCCAGCGTCCGGCCTGGGCAAGCTCAATCATCACTCCCTCGCCGTCACAGCGCCAGGCGAACTGCAGGTAGCGGAACTCGCCCGCGCGCAGCGGATGCTCGACGATGTGGTAGTTCCAGCCCTTGATCTTGCGCGCCGCCCGCTGCGGAGGACTGACGCGCAGGCAGGCGCGTCCGGAGTAGGCGCCCTCCAGGACCACCGCGGCGGTGCCGCCGCCCTCGTCGAAGCGCTCGGCGAAATCGGCCTCCTCGTCGAACAGCACCGCCTTCTCGTTGGCCACCATGCCGATGGTGCTGCGCAGCCAGGCGATGACGTCAGCGACCTCGCCCGGGCCAAGCACCGGGGCGAAGGGCGGCATCAGCGAGGTGGCGGTGCGGCGCACGCCGGTGACCTCGCGGCGCAGCACCACCTGCTCGACGCCGCCCATGGCGACCAGGGTCAGGCTGGTCGGGCCATCCTCCTTGAGCAGGCCCTTGGCCTCGCCGCCGCCGCTGAGCGACACCAGGGTGGTCTCGAAGCCGGGGCGGATGCGCTCGCTCGGCAGCAGGATCGAGCGCAGGGTGGTCTCCTCCGCCACCCCGATCTCGCCGAGCAGGTCGGGACCGACCTCGCTGCCTTCCTTGCCGATGCGGTGGCAGGGCGAGCAGGACTGCAGGTAGACCATATGGCCGCGCTGGAGGTCGCGGGGCGCGGCGAGGGCGGCGAGGTAGGTGCGTACGGTATCCTCGCTCACCTCCGGCGGCGGGCGGCCTTCGTCGGCGCGGTCGCTCTGGGCGGCGCGGGCTGACGGCGCGCGGTCCGCCTGGCGCGCGGCGGAAAGGCTGGCCTCGAGGGTGGCGGCGGCGGCGCGCACCTCGGTGGACTGGCTCGCGGCGATGCGGGCAAGGACCGCGCGGGCCGGCGTATTCTCGGAGAAGCCGGGCGCGCCCGCGCGCCCGGCGTTGAGGGCGGTGAGCACCGCTATCTGCCGTTCGCTGGGACTGCCGGCAATCAGCGTCAGGGCGCTGGCGAGCGCCCCTTCGTCGCGCGCGGCACTGATGGTGCGCGTCACCGGGGTGATGAAGGAGGCGCCTGCGCCGGGGTCGCGCAGCAGCTCATTGAGCATCAGTACGCCGCGGCCATGCAACGAGGAGAGCAGCGCGGCATCCATAAAGCGTACCGCCAGGCGCTCGCGCGCGAAGCGCACCAGCTGGGCGAGGGCGCGCGCATCGTCGCTCTCGCCCAGGCTGAGGGCGTCCTGGATCTGCACCCGCGCATCGGCCTCGGCGGCGGCGGCACTGAGCGCGGCGTCGAGCAGGGCGGCGCCGCCGATGCCGGCGAAGCGCGCATCCGCCAGCTGCAGGGCATGGATGCGCACCGCCGCATCGCTGTGCGTCAGCAGCGGCCGGAGGTCGTCCGCACCCAGCGCTCCGAGCGCATCCAAAGTGCGCAACGCGGCGATCAGGGTCTGCGGCGGCGCCGCGGCGGCGAGCAGCCACGCGCGCAGGTGCGGGACGGCGGCGGCGGCGCCGCCCGCGCCACCGCCAGCGCCGCGCTCGCTGAGCAGGCGCTGGGCGGTCTGCCGGCGCCACAGCAGCGGGCTGCCGAGCTCCTGCGCGAGGGCGGCGGGGTCGAGCCGGCTCATGTCGGGCGGCGGGGATGCTGGCATGTCGCGGTGCACCAGGCGGTAGATGCGTCCATAGTCATGCCCGCGGTAGACCCCGTACTGCTGCTGGAGATGGCGCGGGATGGCGGAATAGTCCTCGATGATCTCGCGGTAGTAGTCGACGATCCACAGCGCCCCGTCGGGACCGTGGGAGAGTGCGATGGGGTGGCACCAGGCGTCGCTCGAGGCCAGGAACTCCGACTTCTCCTCGCCCGGCAGGCGGTGGATGGCGAAGAGCGAGCCCTGCTGGCGGATCTCCGAGCGGTGGATGAGGTCGAGCGCCGGTTCGCAGACGAAGTACTGGCCATGCAGGCCGGGCAGGGCGCTATCGCGGTAGACCAGGGGCCCGCAGGCGGCAGTGAACCAGCCGTTGGCGTCGCTCTCGGCTGCGCCATAGGCGTCATGGTAGAACTTGTAGTAGGCGGGATCGTCGGCGCGCTTCTGCCGCCACGGATGCGGAAGGGCGCGCGCGTAGGCATGGCTGTCGCCGGTATGCACGCTCGACGCCGGGGAAGGGGCATCGGGATTGCGCACCAGGTAGCGGTAGGGCAGCGGTGCGACGAAGTTGGCAGGCTGGGTGGTGTCGGTGACGAAGCGGTCGCCGGCATCGGTGAGCGCGAAGCCGAAGGTGCCGGTGGCGCCGGTGACCGGCTCGATCGCGCTGCCATCCGGGCGGATGCGGAAGTCCGCCTGCGGCAGATGCACCGGCTTGGCCAGGTGGGGCCCGCTGATGGTACCACCCGGCCAGCCTTGGCCGAAGGTGATCCAGCCGTCGGCGCCATACTGCGGGCAATTGACGCCGCGCCACATCTCGCCCTCTTTGAAGCCCTCGAACAGTACCTCGCGCACCGCCGGCGCGCCATCGCCGTCGCGCTCGGCGAGGTAGATGATGCTCGGCACGCAGGCGACGATCACCCCGCCGCGCGCCGGCACCAGGCCGTAGACGGGCGGCAGGTCGCGCGCCAGCACCTTCACGGTGTCCAGCACCCCGTCGCCGCGGCTGCTGGTGAGCATCTTCACCACCCCGTAGGTGCCCGACTTCGCCGCGCGCTTGAAGCGCTCGTCGGCCTCGACCCGGCGCACCTTGGTGTCGAGCACGCCGCCCTTGTTCAGCTCATCGATGTCGAGCTGCCCTTCGAGGTTGTAGCCGTGCAGCTCGCCGACGAACATCCGCCCGCGTTCATCCCAGCACACCGCGCTCGGCGAGGCGATCAGCGGCTCGCTGGCGACCACCTCGACGCGGAAACCATCCGGCAGGCTGAAGGCCGCGGCGCTCTGCGCCGGGGTCAGCGGCGCCGGGGCGTCGGTGGGCGCGGGGATCTCGGCGCCGCCGGCGGCGGCACCGCCCGCCAGGATCACCAACAGCAGGAGGAGCGCGGGCATGGCGGGGACTCCGGCAGAGGCGGACTAGGTGGCAGGTGGGGCAGCGGAAGCAGCGGAAGCAACGGGGTTCTCTCGCGCCCGACCAGGGTATGGCGGCGGCGCGAGCGTCCATGTCTGCGCCGCGGCGGCGGCATATCCATTTCACTCAGCTGTTGGCCAGCCGCAGAGTCGCAGTCGTCTCTGGGGACCAAGGCATAGGCTGATGTCCATGCCAGGATTCCGCCGCGCCCGCGTCTGCGAACCACCACCGGCGCCGCTTGCCGGCGGACTCACCGCGTTCAGCGCCTGCGACGAGTCGGTCAGCCAGGCCGGCTGCCATGCCCCCGGCCCCCTGCGCAGCCTGGCCATCCTGCTCACCCATGCCGGTCGCGCCGACTCGTGGGCCGATGGCGTCGCCGCGGTGCACCGCCCGCGTCGGTTGATCGCAGTGGCCGAGGGCGCCATCTACGAGGAGCGCCTGCCGCCGGGGGCGTGGTGGCATCTCAGCTACCTGCTGCTGCGCGGCTCCTGGTGCGAGCCGCTCAATCAGGCCCTCGCCCGCCGAGCAGGCGGCGTGCTGGTGGTCGATCAGGCACCGGTCGGGCTGCGCGCCCTGCTGAGCGCGACGGTGGAGAGCGCGCTCGGCCAGCCACCGCGCTGGCCGTGGTCGGCGACCGCGAATCTGGCCGGGCTGATGGGCGAGCTTCTGGCGCGCACCCAGGAGGTCGACACGTCGCTCTCCGCCCGCGTCGCCCAGCTGGTCGACCAGGATCCGGAACGCGCGTGGACCATCCCAGCGGTGGCGGGCGAACTGCGCCTGTCGCTGGCAAGCTTCACCCGCCACTTCACCGCCGAGGCCGGCATGGCGCCAGCGCGCTGGCTGCGCCACCGGCGCATCGACCAGGCGCGCCGCCTGCTGGGCCAGAACCTCACGGTGGCGGTGGTCGCCGAGCGCCTGGGATTCGCCAATCCCTACCATTTCTCGCGCGTGTTCAAGGCCATCACCGGAATCCCGCCGTCGCAGGCGCGGCCCGCGACCATGGTCAGCCTGCTGCATTCCGGTGGCATCGGGGATTCCGGCGCTGGTTGAGCGGAGGCACGTGGCTGAGGCGTACAGTCGGGAACGCGGGCAGGCTGGCTGGCTGGCTGGCTGGCTGGCTGGCTGGCCAGGCGGAAAGACAGGCTGACCGACTGGCAGGTCAATGAATCGCCGCCTGCCGCGTACAGCTTGGGCCACCTGCGGGAGCACCCATGTCCGGACAGCGCCGCCTTCGCCATCTCCTCCTGCTGCTCATCGCGATGCACGCGCCGGCGGAGGACGGCTGGATCCCCATGCCCCTGCTCACCGCCGCGCAGCACGCGGCGGGCATCGCCCCGGGCGGCGAGGGCTCGCAATGGCCGCGCGGACCGCTCGCGGTCAGTGCGGCCGATCCCGACTTCCTGCTCCTGCCCATCGATGTCGGCGGCGTCTACCGCAGCCTCGATGGCGGTCGCCATTGGGAGATCGCCATGGTCGGCTGGGACGCGCGCGGGGCGAACGGCTTCGCCATCGATCCGCGCAACGCCCACCGCGCGGTCGGCATCGCGGCCAACTCGATGGTGTGGGACAAGAACTGGGGCGCCAGCCCGCACGGCCTGTATCTGACCACCGACCAGGCGGCCTCGTGGCATCACTGCGCGGAGCTGCGCGGCGCCTTCGGCGGCACGGTGGCCTATGACGCGACCTCCTTCGATGCGGCGCGCGCCTGCTGCACCATCGTCTACTATCTCGCCCTCGCCAGCGATGAAGGCCTGCTGCGTTCGCGCGACGGCGGCGCGAGCTGGAGCCGGGTCGCCGGCGCCCCCGATCCCGGAGTGCATGCGGGCGGGGACTGGAGCGAGGGTAAGCAGAATGCCGCCCAGTTCGCGGTCGACGCCAGCAGCGGCGAGGTCTACCTGGCGGGCGAGAAGGGCCTGTTCCGCTCGCGCGACCAGGGCGCGAGCTGGACCACCCTGCGCACCACCCCGGTGTTCTCCCTCGCGCTGACCGCCGCCCACCGGCTGCTCATCAGCGACCCCGCCCAGCTGTGGGCCTCCGACGACCAGGGCGCAAGTTGGACGCGCGTGGCGGCCTCCGGTCTCGATACGTCTGCAGGGCGCCGCATCCAAGGCCTGTGCGCCAGCCCGGCCGATCCCTTGCGCCTGCTCTGCTGGACCAGTGGCAGCAACTTCGTGTGGCCGCGCTACGTCAGCCATGATGGCGGCGCGAGCTTCCAGGTGGTGACCACCGCGCGCGATGGCGCCATCCTGCCGCTCAACGGCCGCGAAGGCTACGCCACCTGGAGCCCGCGCGATGCCGAGGTCGCCTGGGGCATCGGCGGCGATTGGGTCACCCGCTCGGTGGACGGGGGCGAGAGCTTCCGCTGGTCGAACAACGGCTACAATGGCATCATGGCCGGCGGCACCTTCAACTTCAGCAGCCACGATCCCGACTGCGTGTTCATCGGCTTCCAGGACTACAACGGCGCCAGCACCCGCGACGGCGGGCGCACCTGGGCCTGGCACGACGTCTCCGGCAAGGGCTGGGGCGGCCACGAGTACGGCGGTTTCGCGCTCAACCGCCAGGTGATGTGGTCATGCGACGGCGAGTCGTGGTCCTCGCCGCGCCACCTCCGCCTCAGCCGCGATGGCGGCGCGACCTGGAGCACTCTCAATGGGGCTGACGGCAAGCCGCTCCAGCTGGCGGGAGCGGAGACCTCGCTCGGCGATCCCGCCGATCCAAAGATCGCCTTCGCCGCCAACCTGCGCACCGCCGATGGGGGCGCAACCTGGCAGGCGATGGTCGGCTGCAGCGGGGTCTACGCCGCCGACCCGGTCGGCCACGCGCTCTTCGGCGTCACGGAGCACGAGGTGGTCACCTCCACCGACCATGGCGCGACCTGGACCAGCCTCGGCTCGGTCGAGGGCGGCGTCAGCGACCTTGCCTACGATCAGGTGCGCGCGCAGATCTATGTCGCCTCGCAGGACCGCCTCAAGGTGCGGCGCGCGGACGCCTGGGTCACCCTGGCCACTCCCGCCGACCAGTTCGGCAACGTACGCGTGATCACGGTCGCCACCGACCCGCGCGATCCAGCGGTGGTCTACGTCGGCGGCCCGCGCAACATCTACGCCAGCCAGGCGACGATCTCCCGTTCAACCGATGCCGGCGCGACCTGGACCAACCTGACCGTCACTGCGCCGCTAAGCGCCGGGCGCTCTGGCGGGCCGCACGAGGTGAGCATGATCCGCGTCCATCCGCGCACGCGCGAAGCATGGGTCGCGGGCCAGTGCTACGGCCTCTGGCGCATCGGCCCGCCAGCGGCGGGCAGCCATGGATTGGATGCGACCGCGGCCTCGGCGCGGCGCGCCGTCGCCGCCCCCGTTCCATAACCTGCCGATGCTTGGCGTTGTTAACCAAAATCGGGTCCAGCGTCGCAGTCATCCGGGGTTTTCTCGCCCGCGAGCGGTCACCTGTTCCAGAAAAAGCTCACGTCCAGAAATTCCTTAAATCTTTCAAGTCATCATGTTACAACCTCGTCGGGGCGGTAGGGACCCCCAGTTCCCCAGGGCCCCCCGCGCAGATCCGTACGGGCGCAATTAACGCATACGGCTCCCACCTCCGGTGGTGACGATGAGGCGTTGGTTAGGGTCATCCCTTGCCGCTGCCTCTCGTATCCTCGTCAGACCGCTCGACATTGATGGCGGGATCAGAGTCCCGTCGATGGTCGGCTGACGTGGATTCCCTTTGGTCTCGGGCC
>JAYVMM010000636.1:0-3234 GCA_043758975.1 Planctomycetota bacterium
TGAAGATCGCGCATAGGACGGCGGGCTCGATCCAACGAGACCATGGCCCCCACCCACCACGCTGATAGTTGTTGGTATGCGAACGGTCGCACGACCATCACCGGCAGGATCGCGAGAAGGGCGGTGATGGGCTGACCCATGGCGGCGAAGTGGGCGCACCAGGCAAGCGCGCAGAGCGTCAAAAACGAGGTCGCTATGCGCCATGGGTGATATCGCTGCAGGGAGAACCCTTCACGGCCACCATGGCGTTATTCCGGCCCGATCAGGTCGCGGAGCAGGAGTCAATGCGGTGCGAGGCAGTCGTGGCTCCGAGCCAGGCGATACCGATTTCCAGTTATGGGGGAATCGCGGAAGTGGACTAACCGCTTGCCTTCACTGCCTGATCGGAAATGTTACCGACTGATCGACGTCAGGAACACAGTGCGGGGTGCCCCATGACTAGATGGACGACGAACGTGCTGCGTACGGTAGCGCTCCTAGCGCTCCTGATCGCCGGTCGTGCCGAACTGCCCGCCGCCACCGCCGACCCCACCGCCGCCGTCCCGACCAATGGCGCGATGGTGAAGTGGCTGGAGGCCCGCGCCGTCCAACGCGCCGGACGGGCTGAGCTGCAGCGTGGAGCCGAGAAGGATCGCCTCGTGCGCGCCACGGCGGCGGTCAAGATCGCCCTCGAGGTGGTCGAAAAGGCCAAGGCCGAGCGGGTGGCCGGGCAGGATGCCCTGTTCAAGCGCATGTGCGCCTTCATCGATTACCTAGATCCCACTCAGGTCGACAAGGTATCAAGCGCCGCCATGGCGCTGCCCCCCGAGCCGGCGATGTCCGATGCCAAGGCCCTGCATGGCTGGGCGGTCTATGCCGATCCCAAATGCCAGGCGCTGGTCCAGGCGACCGAGAAGCTGGGGCAGAAGGCGCTCGACTTCGGCGTCTTTGACATCGCCCACGACTGCCTGAACCAGGTTCTCACCTTCAACCCCGACAACCAATCCCTGCGCAAAGCGCTCAATTTCACCAAGGCCGGCGCGCGCTGGTACGGGCCCAAGGACATGGAGGCGGTGCGCGCCGGGCTGCAGTGGGATGACAAACTGGGCTGGACCATGGCCAAGGAAGCGGCGCGCTACGCCAAGGGCGACTTCTTCGACCTCCAGGACAAGCGCTGGACGACGCTCGAGGCGGCCCAGCTGGCGCACACGCCGTTCGAGAAGGGCTGGCGGATCGACACCGAGCATCTCGAGGTCAGCGGCAACGCCCCGCTTGCCGACCTGGTCGATGTCGCCAACCGGCTCGAGCAGTTCTATGCCCAGATATTCGCGTCCTACACCGGCTTCTTCGCCAAGGAGAAGGGCGATGTGAAGCTGATCTTCGGGCTGCTCGACCACGAGCGGCTGCTGGTGAGCGTGGCCAAGGACAAGGAGGACTACCGCAAGAACCTGCCTGCCAGCATCAGTGCCGGGTGGTCGGCCGGGATGTGGATCCCGGCGGTGAACTCATCGTTCTTCTATGCCGGTCCGAAGGAGGTGATCTACCACGAATTCACCCACCAGATCCTCCATGTCTTCAGCCACGGCAATCAATCGCCGGCCTGGCTGTGCGAGGGGGTGGCGGTCTACACCCAGAGTCCGCACTACGACCGCAATGGCGCCATGCAGCTCGGCGTGCTCGCCGAGAACCAAAGGGTCCGCTCGTACTTCGCCGAGCGCAAGGCCGGCACCGCCATCTCTCTGGAGCAAATCATGGCGCTCACCGATGGCCGGGAGTGGGCGGCCGCCTCCGATCCCGGGCCGAACTATGCCGCCGCCGGGGCGGTGGTCGAATTCTGCATGGAGGGCGAGTCGCGGCGCTACCGCGCCGACTTCATCGATTACCTGCGCGACAGTTACCTCGGCACTACCATGGGGAGGACGCTGGCCGATTACCTGAACCTGAATCGGCAGTCCTTGGCGCAGGCCTACGAGAAATGGCTGAGCGCCGACGGCACCTCTGCGAGCCCGTAGCCCGGCAGCGCGGGACCGCGCGTCTACCTGGCAGCCTGCTGCTGCGGATTGCCCACCGAGCAGGTGAGGGCGCACCACGCGGCTACCTGGCGGGCGATCGCGTCGCGAATCCCCCGGGTACGCCCCAACTTCTCCTCGGGGGTGCCGGGCAGGGCGGAAGGATCGGGGAAGCCCCAATGAAGGCGCTTGGTCGTGCCGGGGAAGGTCGGGCAGCGTTCGGCGTTGGTCTCGTCGCAAACGGTGATGACGTACTCGAAGGCCCTGCCGGAGGACAGCATCTCGGCGACGCTCTTGGTGGCATGGCCCGAGATATCGATGCCGACTTCCAGCATGGCGGTGACGACGATGGGGTTGAGCTTGCCGGGTTCGATGCCTGCGCTCATCGCCACGAAGCGGTTGCCGCATGCGCGCTTGAGGAAGGCCTCGGCCATTTGGCTGCGTGCGCTGTTGTGGATGCAGACGAACAGGACATTGGTGCTCATGGTGTTCTCTGTTGCGTGAGTTCGAGGGGCCGTTGCAGTCGCGGATCGTCCGCCGCTGTCGGTGCTGCTTGGCCTGGCGTGCCTGCCAGCGCCCGCTGCTCAGCGGAAGCCGCCGGGCTGGCGAGCAGCCACCGAAAGAGCAGCGTCGCAGCCACGGCGCCGGCGCATTGGGCGAGGATGAAGCCCGGCGCATCGCTCAGCCGGATGCCAGCGAAGGTATCGGTCAGGGCCCGGGCCATGGTGACGGTCGGGTTGGCGAAGGCGGTCGATGCGGTGAACCAATAGGCGGCGGCGATATAAGCCCCCACCGCAAAGGGGAGAAGGCGCGCATGATGGCGGACTCCGCTGTCGATGACGGCAAGCAGGCCGAAGGTGGCGATGAATTCGCTGAACCACTGACCTGGGCCGGTGCGCGCATGTTGGGAGAGGGCGATGAGGGGGAGCTCGAACATGGCGTGGGCGCAGGCGACCCCGGCGACCGCGCCCACCAGCTGGGCCAGCACATAGCCCGGGACCAGACGCCAGGGCAGACCGCCGGAAGCGGCAGCGGCCAGGGTCACGGCGGGATTGAAATGCGCTCCTGAAATGGGCCCGAAAGTCAGGATCAGGGCCACCAGTCCAGCGCCGGTGGCGGCAGTATTCGCCCCCAGCGCGATGGCCACATTGCCGCCGGCCAGGCGCTCGCCCATGATTCCCGAGCCGACCACGGTGGCGAGCAGGAATGCGCTGCCGATTGCCTCAGCGGCATAGCGCTGGGCGGG
>JAYVMM010000637.1:0-11829 GCA_043758975.1 Planctomycetota bacterium
GGGCGCCGTCCTTGACGAGGCCTTCATCCGCAGCCGCGAGTTCGCGAGCGCTCTCCAGGCGATGCGCGCCGTCCTGCTCTCGGCCCGGCACGCCGGGGACGGCTGAGGTGGTGGGCCTCCTCACCAGCGTCAGCCCGTGGGACGAGCGCGAGCCGGTGTTCAGCACCGCCGCCAGCGACGAGCGCGCGCTCGCTGCCGCGCTCGAACGCCTGGCCGGGAGCGCACGCACGTGGGCGGCCAGCGCTGCCGCCCCGGCGCGCGCTGCCGCGCTGACGCGCCTGGCGGAGGTGCTGGCGGCACGGCGCGGCGAGACCTGTGCGCTGCTGGTGCGCGAGGCCGGCAAGGCGGCGGCGGACGCCCAGCAGGAGGCCGAGGCGCTGGAGAGCAAGATCAGCATCACCCTTGACGCCGGGCTGGCGCGCACGCCGCCGCGCCCACCCGCCGGCGCGCGCCCCGGCGAACCCTGGCGCAGCTGGAGACCGCGCGGCCTGGCAGCGGTGCTCGGGCCGTTCAACTTCCCCCTCCACCTGCTGCACGGCCTGGTGGTGCCGGCGCTGGCGGTGGGTGCGACCGTGCTGGCCAAGCCGAGCGAGCGCTGTCCGGCGCTGGGCGAGCACTACCGCAGCTGCCTGCAGCAGGCCGGCCTCGATGGCGTGTGCGCGGTGCTCCAGGGCGGCAGCGAGCTGGCGCTCGCCTTCACCCGGCTGCCCGAGCTCAGCTGCCTCGCCGCGGTGGGCGGGCGCGCCACCGGGGTGGCGCTCTCGCGCGCCCTCGCCGGGCGTCCGGAGGTGGTGCTGGCGCTCGAGCTCGGCGGGGTCAACCCGGCGCTGCTGCTCGACGACGCCGACCTCGGGGCGGCGGCGGCGGCGATCGCCGAGGGCGCCTGGCGCATGGCTGGCCAGCGCTGCACCGCAACCAGGGTGGTGCATGTGCCGGAGACCCGGCGCAGCGCGCTGCTCGCGGCGCTGTCCGTCGAGCGCGCGCGCTGGCGCCCGGACGGCACCCCGGAGGGCGCCAGCGGCCCGCTCATCGCGCGCGCCGCCGCCGAACGTCAGCGCAGCGCCTACACGCCATCGGCGCTGCCCGCCGGGCTGCGCCTGCACGCCGGCAGCCCCGGCCCGCTCTTCGCGCATGGGGCCTGCGCCGATCCCCTGCTGCTCGAACTCACCGATGCGCGTGCGCGCGCCCATCCGCTGTGCGCAGAGGAGCAGTTCGGCCCCGCCCTCATCGTCGATGGCTACCAGGAGGAGGAGGAATGCCTGGCGCGTCTCGCCGCCAACCCCTACCGGCTGTCGGCGGCGGTGTTCACCGCCAGCCCGGCGCGCTTCAGCGCGGTTGCCGAGCGCCTGCCCTACGGCCTGGTCAACCACAACCGCCAGACCGCCGGGGCGCGCAGCGACCAGCCCTTCGGCGGGCTCGGGCTGAGCGGCAATGGGCGGCCCGCCGGGGTCGCGGCCGGCATGATCTTCTGCGCCGAGACGGTGGTCTGGCCAGGGTCGTGAGGCGACCGGCTTGGCGGACGCCCCGGCGCTGCTAGAAGGTGCGCATGCCCGCTCCGGTGCTCATCCGTCCAGTGTGCGAGCGCGATGCGCCGCAGCTGCAGGCGCTCGCCGACCTGCTCGACACCGTCAACCTGCCCGACGATCCGCAGGCGCTCGCGGCGCTCATCAGCGGCAGCCAGCGCAGCTTCGCCAGCCTCGAACCCGGCGCGCGCTCTCTCAGCGACCCCCTGCATGCCAGCTTCACCCTGGTCGCGGTCGCGAGCGGCGAGGGCAAGGCGGGCAGCGACGAGCGCCTGCTCGGCACCGCCTCGCTGTTCGCCTACCACGGCATGCCCGAGGAGCCGCACTACTACCTGCGCGTGGTCGAGGGCACCCTGCATAGCCGGCAATTGGGAGCCGAGCGCACGCGCACGGTGCTCAAGCTCGGGCGCGACACCGAGCCGTGGACCGAGCTCGGCGGCCTGGTGGTGCACCCGCTCGCGCGCGGCGCGGGGGTCGGCAAGCTGCTGGTGGCGGCGCGCCTGCTGCTGGTGGCGATGCATCCCGAGCGCTTCTGCCGCCGCCTGCTCGCCGAACTGCTGCCGCCGCGCGTGGGCAGCGGTGGCAACGGCGGCAACGCCTTCTGGGACAGCGTGGGCGCGCCGCTCACCGGGCTGGACTACTACCGCGCCGACCTGCTGTGCCGCACCGACAAGGAGTTCATCGAGGCCTTCTTCCCGCACGAGGAGATCGTCGTCGACCTCCTCCCGCCGGCCGCGCGTGCGCTCATCGGGGTGGAGGGGCCGGACACCACTCCTGTGCGCAAGCTCCTGCAGCGTGCAGGCCTCCGCTATCTCGGCACGGTCGACCCCTTCGATGCCGGGCCGCATGACGGGGCCGAGGTGGCCCAGGTGCCGCCGATCCAGCGCAGCCGCCGGCTGGTGCGCCTCGACCTGCCGCCGCTGCATGAGACCGCCAGCTGGCTGGTCGCCAACCCGGTCAGCGGGGTGCAGTTGTGCCTGCCCGTCGAGCTCTGCGGGGGTGGCGTGCGCCTCGCCCACGACCACGCGCAGCGCCTGGGCGCCGCGCCCGGCGCGGTGCTGTGGGCGATGCCGCTGGATTGGTAGAACCATTCTCTGCCGGTGCGTTTGCCTCTCCGCGGACGGCCCTAGGCTAGCTCCCAGCCATGGCCGAGAGCGCGCTTTTCGAACTGCCCCAGATCCACGCCCGCGGCGGCCCCGAGCAGCTCGGGCGCGCGCAGGGCGAGCAGCTCGCGCCGAGCATCCGCGCCTTCGTCGCCCAGCGCCAGCGCGCCGCGCGCGCCTACCTCTTTGAGCGCGGGCGGCGCGACGAGCAGGCCTTCGTCGCGCTCGGGGCGGCCTGCCTGGCGGCGCTGCGCAGCTTCGATGAGGCCGCCTGGCGCGAGCACCAGGCACTCGCCGCCGCCGCCGGGGTCGGCGCCGACGAGCTCTACACCTGCGCCAACATGACCGACATCCGCGATTGCCTGCTGTGGCCGGCGGCGCGCGCCGAGGCCGAGGGCTGCTCGATGATCCTGCTGCCGCCGGCAGCCACCGCCGCGCGCGCGGTGATCGCCGCGCAGACCTGGGACCTCAACCCGGAGGACCTCGAATTCGTGGTCGCGGTGCACCGCCTGCCTGCCGCCGGGCCCGAAACGTGGAGCATCACCTGCGCCGGCTGCCCATCCCTGATCGGCATGAACCAGCACGGCCTGAGCGTCGGCACCACCAACCTCAAGACGCGCGGCGCGCGCGTCGGCATCCCCTACCTCTCGCTGCTCCACCGCGCGCTCGCCTGCCGCACGCGCGTCGAGGCCGGGGCGGTGTTCAGCTCCGCGCCGCGCGCCGCCGCGCACTCCTACTGGGCGGCCGATGGCGAAGGCGCCGAGGACTGGGAATGCACCGCCGCGAGTGCGGTGCAGCGGGCGAGCCCTCCGGCGCTGGTGCGTACCAACCACTGCCTGGTGCGCGCGCACCAGGAGCAGGAGGGCGAGCCGCCGAGCTCCTCCTCGCGCACGCGCCTGGCCCGCCTGGAGGCGGCGGCGCAGGCGGGTGGCCATGACGAGGCCAGCCTGCGTGCGCTGTTCGCCAGCCGGCAGGACGGTGTGGATTCGATCAACCGCCTGCCCGAGGACGCGCAGGGCACCAGCACCAACGCCTGCATCATCGCGCAGCCGGCGCAGCGCCTGCTGCGCGCCTGCCGCGGGCCGGCCACGCGCGGACGCTGGACCACCCTGCCCTTCGAGCGCAGCTAACGCCTCCGGTCGGATGGGGGGCGGGGGCGGGAGCGCCCGTGCCCGCCGCCGGTCGGCTGCAAGGAAGCGCCCGTCGGCGCGGATGTCCAGGAGAGCCATGCCCGCTGACCCCCCCGCCTTGGACAGCCGCAGCGACGCCCAGCTGCTCGCCGAGTTCTGCGCCGGCGCGCTGCCCGAGCGCGAGGCCGCGTTCGCTGAGCTGGTGCGCCGCCATGCCCTGATGGTGGTCAATACCTGCCGGCGCATCGTCGGCAGCAGCGCCGACGCCGAGGATGCCGGGCAGGCGGTCTTCCTCACCCTGGCGCACAAGGCGCGCACCCTGGTCCGCCATCCGACCATCGCCGGCTGGCTGCACCAGGTGGCGCGCAACATCAGCATCCGCAGCCGCGACGCCAGCCGCGCACGCCAGCGCCGCGAAGGCTCCGAGGAGGCGAGCAGCATGCACAATGCCAACGATCCCTGGACCGCGACCCGCCGCGAGGAGCTGCGCGAGGTCCTCGACGCCGGGCTGGAGCGGCTCGCCGAGCGCTACCGCCTGCCCCTGGTGCTGCACTACCTCGAAGGCCGTCCGCAGGACGAGGTGGCGGCGCTGCTCGACGTGCCCGCCGGCACCCTCGCCTCGCTGCTCAGCCGCGGGCGCGATCTCCTGCGCGACCAGCTCAGCCGCCAGGGGGTGGCGATCGGGGTGCTGGCGCTCGGCCCGCTGCTCGCCGCCGAGGGGCATGCCAGCGAGCTGCCGAGCGGCTTCGCCGCCACCGCGGCCGCCGCCGCCGCCGCCATCGGCGCGGGCGCGAGCGCGCTGAGCGCCGGCGCCAGCCCCACCGCCGCCGCGCTCAGCCAGGCCGCGCTCAAGGGCATGGCCACCGCCAAGCTGATGGTGGTCGCTGCCGTCGCCAGCGTCCTGATCGTGGTGGGCGGGACGGGGTTGGTGGTTACCCTCGCCGCCGGTCCGCCGGCGGCCACCAGCCCGCCCACGGCGGCGGTGCTGGACAGCTCCGGCGCGACCGCGGTCGCCCCCGCACCCACCCTCGTCACCGCCCCCGCCCCGCCGCCTACGGCGGGCGACGCGGCGGTGGCGGCGCTGCAGGCGCGCGTGCGCGCGCTGCGCGAGAACGACCTACTCGCGCTCGTCCGCCTGCAGTCCCCGGCGCTGCAGGCGCAGCTTGAGCAGCAGTGGCGTGCCGGCCTGCCGGGCGCGCTGACGGTGCCGGCGATGGCCGACGGTCTGCCCGGCATGGCGCAGAGCGCAGCGGGGCGGGCACAGCTGCTGCCGCTGATCGCCGCCCTGCTCATGCACAGCCCGTGCGCGCAGTGGGCGCACGAGCTGGGCGCGCTGCGCCTGCCTGGCGCTGACGCCGCCACCGGCGCCGCCGGCGCCCAGCGCGCCGCCGCGGCGGACCTGCTGGCGCACGCCGCCGCCTGGCTGGCCCAGCTCAAGTTGGACGACCAGGCGCATGCGGCTACCGCGGCGCAGCATCTCGTCTCCGCGCTCGCCGCCCTGCGCTGCGCCAGCATCACCGAGTTCACCCGCCTGGAGCTGCCCGAGGCGCTCACGCGCCTGGGCGCGTTCCAGGCCGAGATCAAGCGCGCCGCCGCGGTCTACGCCCTGGAGGTCGACGTCATGCTCGATTCGGTGCGCATCAGCGTGCCCGCCGGCGCCGCCGCCGTCCCCGTCCCCAGCGCGCCCGCGGGGGGTGGCGCCGGCGGTGAGCTCCGCCGCCAGCTCGAGGTGGCGTTCTCCGCCTTCGGCGGCTCCTACCGCACGCCGGTGCTGATGCTGCGCCGCGACGGAATCTGGCTCATGATCCCGAGCATGAGCCTGCGCCGCGACGGGGCGGTGCCGCCGCCTGCCGGCCCGCCGCCGGCGGAGATGGCGTTCTAGCCGACCGCCGCGATCTGCATCCGCACCCGCACCCGTACCCGCACGCTCACGCCCAGGCCAGCGCGCCCTTGGCCGCGAGCGCCTGTAGCACCTCGAGGTGGGCGCAGCGCACCAGGTGGCCGGGGGCGGCCTCTCGCAGGGCGACGGGCGCGCCGGTGAAGGCGGCGGCGTGGCGCGGGAAGCGGCGGGTGAAGCGCTCTGGCGAGCTCGGCTCGAGCGGGCTGGGGGGGTCGCCCTCCAGGATGATGCGCTGGTGACGCTCGCCGGGCTGGCCGGGCGGCACCGCCGAGAGCAGCGCCTGGGTGTAGGGGTGGAGGGGGCGCGAAAGGATGAGCTCGGTCGGCCCGCTCTCCACCACCTCGCCGAGATACATCACCGCGACCTCGGCGCAGAGGTGCGACACCACCGCCAGATCGTGGGAGATGAACAGGTAGGCGATGCCGAATTCGCGCTGGAGGTCGCTTAGCAGGTTGAGCACCTGAGCCTGGACCGAGACGTCGAGGGCGGAGACCGGCTCGTCGCAGACGATCAGCCTGGGCTTGAGCGCGAGGGCGCGCGCGATGCCGATGCGCTGGCGCTGGCCGCCGGAGAACTGGTGGGGGTAGTGGTAGAGGTGCTCGCGCGCCAGGCCGACGCGCTCGAGCAGCTCGCCGGCCTGGCTGAGCGCGCCGGCGCGGTCGGCCAGGCGGTGGACCAGGAGCGGCTCGCTGAGGATCTCGCCCACCGTCAGGCGCGGATTGAGGCTGCCATAGGGATCCTGGAAGATCAGCTGCAGGTTGCGCCGGAAGGGGCGCAGCTGGCTGCTCGAGAGCGCGGTGACGTCGACGCCGGCAAAGCGGATGGTGCCGGAGGTCGGCTCGATCAGGCGCAGCAGGCAGCGCCCGAGGGTGGTCTTGCCGCAGCCCGATTCGCCGACCAGGCCGAGTGCGGTGCCGGCGCGGATGTCGAGATCGATGCCGTCGACGGCATGGACATGGCCGGCGACGGCGCCGAACACGCCGCGGCGGATGGGGAATAGCTTGCGCAGCGCGCGCACGTGGAGCAGCGCTTCCTCGGCCATGGCGTGGATGCTACGCCAGGGCGGGGAAACGCCATGTGCGCCTGCGCGCGGGCGGCGGCTTTGTCACGTCTTGCCCAATCAGGATGCGCTTTACCATGCTGCTCCCGCATGGAGCGCGTGTGACGTCCGCCCCCCCCTTGAGAGCCCCGCTGATCGGAACCGGTTGGCTGGCGCTCATCCTCGCCGGCGCCGCACTCCAGGCCGGCGAGGCGCCCGCCCCGGTGAAGGCGCCGGCAGCCGGCTTCGGGGCGATCCGCGATGTGCGCATCGAGGGCACCAACCACTACCACCCCGACCGCATCCGCTTCCTGCTCACCACCCGGCCCGGGCGCAGCTTCGACGCCCAGTCGCTCACCGATGACGTGCACGCGATCGAGAGCATGGGGCCGTTCACCAACGTGCGCAGCGAGGTGCAGCGCAACGACGACGGCTCGGTGACGGTGATCTTCCGCGTGGTCGAGCTGCCGTGGGTCAGCGCGGTCGACTTCACCGGCCTGAGCTACTGGCAGAAGCAGGGCCTGGAAAAGGTGATCCAGACCAAGGCCGGCAACAACCTCAACCAGGCGCTGCTTGACAACGACCAGCAGGCGCTGCTGCGCCACTTCCAGGACAAGGGCTTCCGCTACGTCACCGTCAAGGTGTCGCGCAAGGACGACCAGGGCAACATCGCGGTCTCCTTCGGCATCGACCTCGGGCGCGAGATCGACGTCGCGCTGGTGATCTTCCTCGGTTTGCCCGAGCACCTCTTCCCCAAGCAGCTCAGCCAGGGCCTGCTCAACGGCGAGGGCTCGCCCTACCACCAGGAGCTGATGACCTTCGACGAGAGCGCGGTGCGGCGCGGGGCGCAGGACCTCGGCTGGCTCGACGCCGGGCTCTCCGGTACGCGCATCGAGGACATGGACTACGTGCGCCCGCTCGACCAGCGCCACCGCCATGGCCCCGCGGTGGTGCCCGACGGCGAGTACAACGACTCGGTGGTGGTGGTCTACGAGCTGGTGCCGGGCGAGCGCTACTACCTCGGCAGCGTCAGCTTCGTCGGCAACACCAAGGCCACCCAGGAGGAGCTCAGGCAGGGCTTCGGCCTGCCCGACGGCACGCCCTACAAGCGCGCCGATATCGACAAGGCGATCGAGCGCGCGCGGCGGGTGGTCAGCAACCAGGGTTATGCGCGCGCCGAATTCGGCCAGGACCGCCACCTCGACCTCGCCAAGCACGAGGTCCATCTCGTGCTGCACATGCAGCACGAAGACGGCGGGCGCTACTTGGAGGGCGAAGGCGACAAGTACCATATCGCGCGTGTCGACCTGCACGGCAACAACCAGACCAAGGACGCGGTGGTGCGCCGCGCCCTCGCGTTCAAGCCGGGCGACCTGTGGAACGACGACGCCAACGACGAGTCCAAGCGGCAGATCGAGCGCACCGGGCTGTTCAAGAACTCCTTCGACCGCCCGCTGCGCATCGTGCCGCAGTACCCCGAGGACCAGCCCGGCAACGCCAACGTCCACGTCGAACTCGACGAGGACTCGACCGGCACGCTCAACTTCCAGGTCGGCTACAGCTCGGCCTCGGGCATCTTCATCCAGGCCGGCTTCGGCGAGCGCAACGTCGACCTGTGGGGCTTCTTCACCAGCCTGTTCGGCGATGCCTGGGAGGACGAGGGCTACCGCACCTGGCGCGGCGGCGGGCAGAACGTCCAGGTCAGCGTGATGTGGTCGCGCTACACTACCAGTGGCGGGGTGTCCTGGACCAACCAGCACCTCCTCGACGGGCCCTACCAGCTGACGGTGCAGTACAACTACGTCGACTCGATCTACCGCCCGTGGGAGGAGGTGCGCAACGTCCCCTCGGTGACCCTCGGGCGCAGCTTCTTCCGCAACGACCTCAACTTGACCCTCGGCTACTCCTATACCGAGCTGCACGTCGAGAACCCGCAGGCGGACGCCCCCAACGACGCGCTCGACGGCTCGGGCAAGTACTACCTCAACACCTGGACCCTCGGGCAGTCCTTCGACCGCCTCAACAACCCGCGCATCCCGACCCGCGGCTACCTGCTCGGCGCCAGCCAGTCGGTCACCGGCGCGATCATGCCGTCATCGACCATGTACTGGGAATACAGTCTGCGCGGCGACCAGTTCCAGCCCATCATCGAGGGCGAGCAGGGCGGCATCACCTTCTTCCACACCAGCGCGCGCTGGCGGCAGATCCACGGCCTCGACGGCGACAACTACATCCCCTTCTACGCGCGCTATTTCGGCGGCGGCCCCTCGCCGCAGCACCGCGGCTTCGAGCAGGACCACCTCAGCCCGGTCGAGGTCAACCGCAACGGCGCCATCGCCCTCACCGGCGGCACCACCGACCTCCTGATCTCGGAGGAGCTCTCCTATCCGGTGCAGGACAACAACGAGGGCATCCGCCTGGCGCTGTTCTGCGACTACGGCAACGTGTGGGGCGCGGGCCAGGAGATCCGCCTGCAGGACATGCGCACCGCGGTCGGCTTCGGCGTGCGCTTCCCGATCCAGCTGCCGGTGTCGCTCGACTTCGCCTGGCTGTTCGATGCCAGGAATGGCGAGTCGAGCTCGCAGATCCAGTTCACCCTCGGGCAGGTGCATTTCTAGGCCGGGGACCCGCCGCCGGGCCGGAGCGCAGCGCGCGCCCGGGAGAGCGCCGGGGCGAAATAAGCGCGTGACCGGGCAGAACGGGAATCTAGCATGCCGGCTCGCCATCGAGAGGTACCCCCCATGCGCTCCTTGCTCCCGCTCCTCGCCCTCGCCGTCCTCGCCGCCTGCTGCGCGCCTGCGCAGGGCGACGAGGCCAGGCCCCAGGGGCCGAAGATCGCGGTGCTGCACCTCGACGAGGTCATCCGCGGCAGCAAGATGTACATCACCCGCATTGAGGCGCTGAAGAAGGAGAAGGGCGAGGCCGAAGGGCAGGTCAAGCTGATGGACGAGCAGCTGCAGCAGCTCGACACCAGCCTCGGCGGCCTGAGCCAGGGCAACGAGCGCTTCGCCAAGATCAGCGAGGAGTTCGAGATGCTCAAGGTCAAGCGCAAGCTGACCATGGAGCGCCTGCGCGCCGACATCGACCGCCGCAACTCGGCGCTGATCAAGGGCTGCTTCGAGGCCATCCACGAGCTGCTGGCCAAGTACAGCAAGGAGAACGGCATTCTGCTGGTCCACCTCATGCCCAACGCCGAGCTGCAGACCAGCAACACCGCCGAGATCCAGCTCCAGCTCGGCATGGAGTCGCTGCTCTACGCCGACCCCGCGCTCGACATCACCAAGCCCTTCCTCGAGTACGTCAACAGCCGCTACACCGCCGAGGCGGCAGGCCCGGCGCCCGCGCCCGCCGGGCCTCCCGTGCCCAGCCTCCCCGTCTTCGCCCCGCCCGGCGCCGCCCCGGCGTCAGGGAAGTGATATGCGGGTGACGGTGCGCGAGGTCGCCCAGCTGGTGGGCGGCACGGTCATCGGCGACGAGCAGCAGCTGCTGACCGGGATCAACAGCCTCACCGAGGCCAAGCCCGGCGACATCAGCTTCCTCGCCAATCCCAAATACGACACCTACCTGAGCGAGACCAAGGCCACCGCGGTGCTGGTCGCGAGCGCGCAGAAGACGCAGAACATCGTCCAGCTGGTGGTGGCGAACCCGGATTTCGCCTTCGCCCGCGTGGTGGCGACCTACGGCCCCAAGTCGGTGCCGCCGCCGCCGGGCATCCACCCCACCGCCATCATCGGCGACAGCGTCAAGCTCGGGGCCAACCTCGCCATCGGCGCCTATGTGGTGGTCGCCGATAACGCCAGCATCGGCGACAACACCATCATCTACCCGCACGTCTACATCGGCAACGAATCGCAGGTCGGCGCCGACTGCATGTTCTACCCCCAGGTTTCGGTGCGTGAGCGCTGCCAGATCGGCAACCGCGTGATCCTGCATCCCGGGGTGGTGATCGGCTCCGACGGCTTCGGCTACGCATCGCTCGAGGGCGTCCACCACAAGATCCCGCAGGTCGGCATCGTGGTGGTCGAGGACGATGTGGAGATCGGGGCCAATTCCTGCATCGATCGCGCGCGCTTCGGGCGCACGCGCATCGGCAAGGGCACCAAGATCGACAACCTGGTGCAGATCGCGCACAACGTCGAGACCGGCCACCACTGCATCATCGTCGCCCAGGTCGGGGTGGCGGGCTCGACCAAGCTCGGCAACTACGTCATCCTGTCCGGCCAAGCCGGCATCAGCGGCCATCTCACCATCGGCGACCATGCCATCGTCACCGGCAAGGCCGGGGTATCGAAGAACATCCCGCCGCGGGTGGTGGTGCGCGGCAGTCCGGCGCAGGAGATCAAGTCCTGCCAGGCGCAGGAGGTCGCGGTACGCCGCCTGCCGCAGACCCAGCAGACGGTCAAGGAGCTGAGCGCGCGGGTGGCCGAGCTCGAGCGCCGCATCGCCGCCCTCGGCGAGGCGTCCGCCCCGGGCGGAGGTGCGGGAGGGACGCAGTGAGCGCACAGCGCACCATCGCCAGGGAGGCCGCCATCGCCGGCATCGGGCTGCACTCCGGCGAGCCGGTGCAGGTCCGTTTCAAGCCGGCGCCGCCAGACACCGGGATGCGCTTCGTGCGCACCGACCTGCCCGGTCGCCCGGGCATCACCGCGCACCCTTCGCGACTGTGCCAGCGCATGCGGCGCACCGCGCTGGCGATGACCGTCGACGGCATCGAGGTCGAGGTGCACACCACCGAGCACTTCCTCGCCGCCTGCACCGGCCTGGGGCTGGACAACATCGTGGTCGAGCTCGATCGCGTCGAGCTGCCCGGGCTGGATGGCTCGGCGCTCGACTTCGCCAGTTGCCTGCGCGGCGCCGGCATCGTCGAGCAGGCGGTGGCCCGCCGCTACTTCGACGTCGAGAGCCCGGTGGCAGTCTCAGACGGCAAGAGCTCGCTCATCGCCCTGCCCTACCGCGACGGGCTGAAGATCACCTACACCCTCGATGACCACGGCGGCGCGCTCGGGGGCGCGCAGGTGGTCGAGGTCGAGCTCAACGAGGAGACCTTCTTCGCGGCGATCGCCCCGGCGCGCACCTTCTGCCTGGCCAAGGAGGTCGAGATGCTGCGCGCGCTCGGCCTGGGCAAGGGCGCGAC
>JAYVMM010000638.1:0-5220 GCA_043758975.1 Planctomycetota bacterium
GCTGCGTGATCGACCGGCGATTGAGCCCGGGCCGATGAACCGCCTGGAGCGCGCATGAGCAGCCTGATTCTGGACTACACCAACTGCCTGGCCGAGGCGATCGGCGCCACCCACGGGCTGACCAAGTCGGAAGTCGACACCCTGGTCGCCAAGTTCCCCAAGCATCACGAGAACGTCGAGGAGCTGCGCACCACCGGTGAGAGCTCGTTCTTCGACCTGCCCTACCAGGACACCAGCGAACTCAAGGCGCTGATCAAGAAGCACCACGGTCGCTGGGACAACCTGGTGGTGGTGGCGATCGGCGGCAGCAGCCTGAGCGCCCAGAGCCTGCTCGGCGCGCTCGGGCACGGCGCCTTCAACCAGCTCGAAGGCAAGGCGCGCAAGGACACACCACGGGTGTTCTTCGCCAACAACCCCGACCCGCGCTTCCTCACCGACCTCTTCGAGGTCCTCGACCTCAAGCGCACCCTGTTCCAGGTCGTCAGCAAGAGCGGCGCCACCGCCGAGACCCTGGCGATGTATCTGTGGCTGCAGGAGACGCTCAAGAAGCGCGTCGGCAAGAGCGCGCTCGCCAACCAGCTGGTGATCACCACCGACCGCGACAAGAGCGCGCTGTACGACATCGCCAAGCAGGAGAAGATCGACACCCTCAATGTGCCGAGCAACCTCGCCGGGCGCTACGGCGTGCTCGGCAACAGCGGGCTGTTCGCCGCCGGGATCACCGGCATTGCCGTCGACGCCCTGCTCGCCGGCGCCGCCGATATGGACAAGCGCTGCCGCCACGGCGACGCCTTCCGCAATCCCGCCTACATGCACTCGCTGGTTCACTACCTGCTGACGCGCAAGCGGCGCAAGACCATCCACGTGATGTTCTCCTTTTCCAACCGCCTGCACGCGGTGGGGACCTGGTACTCGCACCTGTGCGCGGTCAGCCTGGGCAAGATGCTCAACCGCAAGGGCAAGGCGGTGCACGTCGGGCCCAGCCCGGTGGCCTCGCTCGGCATCTCCGATCAGCACGGGCAGCAGCAGCTCTACGCCGAGGGCCCCTTCGACAAGGTGGTCACCTTCGTCACCGTCAAGGACCACGGCGCCACCCTCAATGCCCCTGCCGCCTACCCCAAGCTGGAAGCGCTCGCTCATCTCCAGCACGCCGACTTCACCACCCTGCTCGACTACGGCTACCTCGGCACCGAGCAGCACTTCACCAGCAGCGGTCGCCCGAACATGACGGTGGTGCTCGACCGCGTTGATGAGCACAACATCGGCGGCCTCTACTACATGCTCCAGCTCTCCACCGCGATGAGCGCCGAGCTCTACGGCATCGACCCCTTCGACCAGCCCGGGGTCGAGCACGGCAAGCAGGCGCTCTCCGCCCAGTTCGGGCGGGGCGGCTTCGAGGATCTCGCCAAGCGGCTCAAGGAGTACCGCGCGCGCCCACGCAAGACCTGCTGAGCCGGCGCACCAGGCCGCGGGCGCCGGGGGGAGCCTACTTGCACCGCCGGCATGCACCTCGCATTATCCGGGCACCCGCCCCCGGCCCGCCGGGGCCTAGAGGACCTTCTCGATGTTGCATGCGATCCTGACGCTCCGCGACTTCATCCAGGACCACAATGTCATCGTCGGCGTGGTGGCCATCCCCACCCTGATCATCTACAGCTTCAAGCTGTGGCAGGCACTCTTCACCAGCCCCAACCGCAACCGCGCCAGCAACAGCGCGCTGCGCCGCCCGCCGCCCAAGCCGGGGCTGCGTCCGCAGGTGGCCTCCGGCGGGGTCAAGCCGCCGGAACCGCCGCGCTCGACCTCCGACCAGGACGTCAGCGGATATCAGCGCGCCGGGGCGGCCAAGACCGTCAAGCTGCCTTCGGTGCCGCCCAAAGCCGACGGCGCGACGCCGGCGGCGAGCGCCCCTGCCGCATCCACCTCCTCGCCCGCGCCCAGCGCTGAGCGGATCGAGGTCAAGACCGGCCCCGGCCACGACACCACCGCGATCAAGCTTCCCGCCCAGGACGCCGCAGCGGGCAGCGCGGCGCCCGCGCCGGTCCAGGTCCCCGAGTCCAAGACCGGTCTCATCCGCAAGGCCACGCGCATGGAGGAGCTCGGCTTCCACCCGGGCACCAATCCGGGCGGTGAGGGAGCCCCCGCCGCCAGCACCGCCACCTCTGGCGCCAGCGGCGCCGCTGCCGCATCGCCGGCGGGCACCAGCGAGGTTCCGCGCAGCCAGACCGCCGAGCTGACCTCCATCCTCGAACGCATCGACAAGTTCCTCGCCGATGACCAGCCCGCGGGCGGCCCGCCAGCAGCTAAGCCGCCCGCCGAGGCGGCCCCGGCAGCGGCCAAGCCTGCCGAGACCGCGCGTGAGGCGCGCGACGCCTCCGCAGCGCCCACCCCGGCGCCGAGCAGCGGCGAGCCCGCACTGGCCAAGAAGGTGCCCCCGCTGTGGGCGCGCCCCGACGCCCAGGACGAGGACGCCGAGGCTCCTGGCGCCGCCGGCGCACGCGCGCCGGCCAAGCCGGGCGAACCGCCCGCCGAGCCGCCGCAGGACGGCAGCCAGCAGCGCCTGTTCTGACGCCGCCGGGCCGCGCCGAGCCGCGCCCCGACGAAGCTAGTCATGCGCCGCCCCTGGTCCAGATCAGCCCCAGCGCCCCCCTGCGCCCAGCCGCCTGAGGCGCATCAGGCGCGATGGTCGTCCTGCGCCCGCCACGGCGGGCTGACCAGGGCGATGAACTCAAGCGCCTCTTCTCCGAGGTTCTCGATCCATTGGCGTGCGCGCGGCGGGATCACCACGCTATCGCCAGCCGAAAGCTCGGCGACTTCGTCGCCGATGTGCATGCGCCCGCGTCCGCGCACTGTGTAGTAGACTTCGTGCTGCTCCAGCCAATGCGGGTGGGTAGCCTGCCCGGGCGCGACCACGGCCAGCGCGAGCGAATAGCTGAGGCCGCTCTGATCGTGGGCGGGGTTGAAGAGCTCGCGCAAGCGGCAGCCGTCGTTGGCGGTGATCTCGCGGCACGCCGCGCTGCGCACGACCAGCACGCCGGCCTAGCGCTTCTTGCCGCTGACCGCCTTGCCGGCGGGGGCCGGCTTGGCGTAGAAGGCCTGGGTGCCGCTGCCACCCTCCTCCTCGTCGTCGCGCACCACCGGGTAGGTCGGGCCGACGTAGAGGTCCTCGTCGCTGGTGGCATAGACCGCGCCCGGCGGCGGGGCAGCGAGAAAAGGCGCCGCCGGCGTCGTGCGCCCGGTGGCGGCGGCTTCGTGCGGCGAGCCGGTGGCGGCCTCGCCGCCGCCCTCGAGGTGGGTGCCGGCGCCGACCCGGGTCGGCTTGACCTCGACGCGGCGCTGGTTGAGGCGATGCACCGTGAGGTTGACCTGCACCACGGTCTGTTCCGGCATCAGCTCGGCGAAGCGGCGGCGCAGCAGGCGCTGGCAGAAGCGGTTGCGCTCGGTGACGTTGGAGACTTCCCACAGCGTGACCACCGCCTCGATGACGATCGAGCGCTTGACGCGGTCCTCGAACACCCGCACGGTCGCCTTCTTGACCTCGGACTCGCCCTCGATCGCGCGCGTGAGCGCCTCCTCGATGGCGATCAGGCTGACCGAGATCTTGCCGTTCTCGGTCGAGTAGCTGATGTCGCGCGCACGGCGGAAGACCTGCCACCAGCGCAGCAGGATGGCGAGCGGGCAGAGCACGAAGATCCCGCTCACCGCCATCACCACCAGGTCGCTGTGGGGCTGCTCGAGGAAGGCGTGCAGCGGCTTGCCGAATTCGGGGGCGAGGAAGCCGGCGATGGCCAACCCACCGACCACAAAGGCGGTCATGTGCAGCAGGATGCTCATCGCCGCGCGCATGCATGGACTATGGAGAGGGCGGCTCCCCGCGCAACCGGGGCCGGGGCGGTCCTTCAGGGAGCGGGTCGGGCGGCCTGCGTCTTGCACCCTCCGCGCACACTCCACAGTGACGCTCATGAGCGACCTCCGCCATGATTCTCGCTACCGGGCCCGGGGCGTTTCCGCCGGCAAGGCCGACGTCCACGCCGCCATCGCCAAGCAGGATGCCGGGCTCTTCCCCGGCGCCTTCTGCAAGCTCATGCCCGACCTGCTCGGCGGCGACGCGCGCCAGTGCCTGGTCATGCACGCCGACGGCGCCGGCACCAAGTCGAGCATCGCCTACCTCGCCTGGCGCGAGGGCTTCCCGCCTGAGCTGTGGGCGGGCCTGGCCCAGGACAGCCTGGTGATGAACCTCGACGACTGCGCCTGCGTCGGTTCGCTCGGCCCCTACCTGGTGTCGAACACCATCGGGCGCAACGCCCTGCGCATCCCCGGCGAGGTCATCGGCGCGATCGTCGACGGCTACCAGCGCGTGTGCGACCAGCTCGGGCGCTACGGCATCTCCTGCCACCTCGCCGGCGGCGAGACCGCCGACCTCGGCGACCTGGTGCGCACCATCGACATCTCCAGCACGGTGATCGCGCGCGTGCCGCGCGAGCGGGTGATCGACGCCGGGCGCATGGCGCCGGGCGACGTCATCGTCGGCTTCAGCTCGACCGGGCAGGCGGCGTGGGAGAGCGCGCCCAACTCCGGGATCGGCGCCAACGGCCTGACCAGCGCCCGCCACGACCTGCTCGGGCACGACTACCGCGCGCGCTTCCCCGAGACCTACGCCCCGGAGATCGACCCCGCGCTGGTCTACAACGGACCGTTCAAGCTCAACGACGCCCTGCCCGGCGACCCCACCTTCACCATCGCCAGCGCGCTGCTGTCGCCGACGCGCACCTACCTGCCGCTGATCAAGCGCCTGCTCGAGAACGTGCCGCTGATCGACCTCCACGGGCTGATCCACTGCTCCGGCGGCGGCCAGAGCAAGATCGTCAAGTTCGGCGGGCGCGGACGGCGCAACGGCCTGCGCTTCGTCAAGGATGCGCTCTTCGCGGTGCCGCCGCTGTTCGCCGCCCTGCAGGAGGCCACCAGCATGTCGTGGGCGGAGATGCACTCGGTCTACAACATGGGCCACCGCCTCGAGGCGGTGGTGCCGCCCAACGTGGTCGACCACTGCCTGGCGGCGGCGCGCGACTGCCACATCGACGCCCAGGTGGTGGGGCGGATCGAGAGCCGCGATGTGCCCGGCAACGAAGTGGTGATCAAGACCCGCCACGGCGAGTTCAAGTACTGGTGAGCCGCGCGCAGGCCGCCGCCCGCCCGCAGCGCGCCCGCGCCAGTCCCCCTCCC
>JAYVMM010000639.1:0-2562 GCA_043758975.1 Planctomycetota bacterium
CGATGTCTTGCGTCGGGCTGATGATCGGGCTGCCGTTCGCCGGGCTGAAGATGTTGTTCGTGGACATCATCAACGTCATCGCCTCGACCTGAGCCTCAATCGAAAGCGGCAGGTGGACCGCCATCTGGTCGCCGTCGAAGTCGGCGTTAAAGCCCTTGCAGACGAGCGGGTGAATGCGGATCGCGTTGCCTTCGACGAGTACCGGCTCAAAAGCCTGGATGCCCATGCGGTGCAGGGTCGGCGCGCGGTTGAGCATCACCACCCGGCCCTTGATCACGTCATCGAGGACTTCCCACACCTCCTCGTCGCGGCGCTCAAGCTTGCGCTTGGCGGCCTTGACCGTTTCGGCGTAGCCGCGCTCCTTGAGCGCGCGGATGATGAAGGGCTGGAACAGCTCGAGGATGATCGACTTGGGCAGACCGCACTGGTGCAGCTTGAGCCGCGGTCCGACCACGATCACCGAGCGCGCAGAGTAGTCGACGCGCTTGCCGAGCAGGTTCTCGCGGAAGCGGCCCTGCTTGCCCTTGATCATGTCGGTCAGCGACTTGAGCGGGCGGTTGCCCGAGCCGAACACCGCGCGCTGGCAGCGCCCGTTGTCGAACAGCGCATCGACCGCCTGCTGCAGCATGCGCTTCTCGTTGCGGATGATGATGCTCGGGGCGTTGAGCTCGACGAGCTTCTTCAGGCGATTGTTGCGGTAGATCACCCGGCGATAGAGGTCGTTGAGGTCGGAGGTGGCGAAGTTGCCGTTCTCGAGCGGCACCAGCGGGCGCAGGTCGGGCGGGATGACCGGGATCACCGTCATCACCATCCACTGCGGATCGTTGCCCGAGGACTTGAGCTCCTCGGCCAGCTTCAGGCGCTTGATGATCTTCTCGATCTTCTGCTTGGCCTTGGTCGAGGCGAGCTCCTCGCGCAGTTCGCTGATCAGGCGCTCGATGTCAAGGTGGCGGATGAGCTCTTGGGCGGCCTCGGCGCCCATCATCGCCTTGAAGTCATCGCCGTACTTCTCCTGCGCTTTGCGGTACTGCTCCTCGGTGAGCACTTCCATGTACTCGAGCGGGGTGGTGCCGGGGTCGGTGACGATGTACTTCTGGAAGTAGACCACCTGCTGCAGGTTGGACGACTTCATTCCGAGCAGGATGCCCAGACGCGAAGGCATGGTCTTGAAGAACCAGATATGGGCGACCGGGCTGACCAGGTTGATGTGGCCCATGCGCTCGCGGCGCACGCGCGAGTGGGTGACCAGCACGCCGCACTTCTCGCACACGATGCCCTTGTACTTGACCCCGGAGTACTTGCCGCAGAAGCACTCCCAGTCCTTGGTCGGCCCGAAGATCTTCTCGCAGAAAAGGCCGTCGCGCTCGGCCTTGTAGTTGCGGTAGTTGATGGTCTCGGGCCGCTTCACCTCGCCCTGGCTCCACGAGCGGATGACCTCGGGCGAGGCCAGGCGGATGGAGACCGCGTTGTAGTCAGGGCTCTGCAGGCTGGTCGGGTCGAGCATGTCGATCATGGGCTGGGCTTCCCGGTGAGGATCGTTTATCGGTCTGGTGCGGTCGCGGGGCGGTGGCGGGCCCGCGGGCCCGCCCTGGGATCACTCGTTGTTCTTGCCACCCTTGTCCGCGGGCGCGGGCGCGGGCTCGGCGACGAGCTCGATGTCGGGCGCGACGCTCTCGATCTTGGCCGGGGCCCCGAAGTCGAGGGTCGCCGGCGCCGCGTCGAAGGACATGTCCTCCGGGCGATGCAGGCGGATATCCAGGCCGAGGCCGCGGATCTCGTTCATCAGCACTTCGAAGGCCATCGGCGTGCCGTAGGTCAGCGAGCCGTCACCCTTGACCATCGACTCGTAGATGCGGGTGCGCCCGTCGACGTCGTCCGACTTGACGGTGAGGATCTCCTGCAGCACATGCGCCGCTCCATAGGCCTCAAGCGCCCACACCTCCATCTCGCCGAAGCGCTGGCCACCGAAGCGTGCCTTGCCGCCGAGCGGCTGCTGGGTGATCAACGAGTACGAGCCGGTGGCACGCGCATGCAGCTTGTCCTCCACGAGATGGTGGAGCTTGAGCATGTAGAGCACACCGACGGTGGTCTTCTGGTGCATGCGCTCGCCGGTGCGCCCGTCGAAGAGGTGGACCTTGCCCTCGACCGGCAGGCCGGCCTCGACCAGGAGGTCGCGGATCTGCTGCTCGCTGGCGCCGTCGAACACCGGGGTCTGGCACTGGATGCCGAGCGCCTTGGCCGCCCAGCCGAGATGGGTCTCGAGCACCTGGCCGACGTTCATGCGCGAAGGCACGCCGAGCGGGTTGAGCACGATGTCGATGGTGCGTCCATCGGCAAGGAAGGGCATGTCCTCCTCGGGCACGATGGTCGAGATCACGCCCTTGTTGCCGTGACGTCCCGCCATCTTGTCGCCGACCTTGAGCGTCAGCTTGCGCGCGACAAAGACCTTGACCATCTCGAGCACGCCGGTGGGCAGGTCGTCGCCGCGCTTGGCATTGACGATCTCCTTCTCGCAGGCGTGCCTGATCTCCTCGATCTTGGGGTCGAACTCGTCGTAGATCG
>JAYVMM010000640.1:0-14908 GCA_043758975.1 Planctomycetota bacterium
TCACCCGCGCGACGAGGTCGCGCACGTTGATCGGCGCGCGCCCGACGTCCTCGATGCGCCCGTTGCTGGCGCGGAAGCCATACATCTTCTCCTCGCTGAAGGCCTGGATCAGCATGCGCCGGGACTTCGCCAACGGTTCGCCATCGAGGCTGATGACCTGGATGGTGGCGTACTCGTTGTCGGAGCTGATGGTCACTTCACCGAGGTGGATCGCTCCCGCCTTGGCCAGGAAGCCGGAGACGGCCTGGCTGCGCGGGCTGTCGACGGTGAAAAGACCGAGGCCGTAGTTCCACACCAGTTCGCCGGTGGCGCTGGCGATGCGCTTGGCGGTGCGGTCGATGAAGGGGGCGAGGTCGGTGGCCACCGGCTTGGCCTCCTTAGGTGCGCCGCTGATGTCGGTGTAGACGCGCTCGGCGCGCCCGACGTAGTAGGTGAAGGGGTCGAAGGCAGAGGTTTGGCCGGCATCGCTCGCCTTGGGCGCATCGACGGTGCGAAAGTCGGCGTTCGCCCCCTCGATGAAGCCCGAGCCCTTGAAGGCGAACATCTCGTCCGCGGTCACCAGCTGGCGCAGCACCACCGGGCCGGGCTTGAGGTCGCCGCGGCGGTACTGCAGGGCGGCGGCGGGGAACTGGCCGAGCTCGCCGGGCATCATCAGGGTCCAGTTGCCGCCGCCGTCGTTGAGCCAATTGCCGTTGCCGGTGGCGAACCAGACGTAGCCGTTCACGCCCTGAAGGGCAGCGTAGCTGGCGGTGAGCAGGTCGCCCTCGCCGACAAAGCGGTTGGGCTTGTTCCAGGCGATCTCGCTGTGGATGTGCGGACGCCCGGCGATCTGCAGGTACTGGAAGGGCGCCGATGCGGGATCGGTGAGCGCGGTCTTGTCGGTGTAGGTGTGGCCGACGCGCACCGAGTAGCCGGCGGTGCCGTCGCCGCCATCCTTATGCTCGCCGCCGAAGTAGTTGTGCTTGTCGATGACGTCAGCGGCGGTGTAGCTCCAGCGCTCGATGCCGCCGAGCTGGGCGTTGTCGGCGGTGGTCCAGTTGCTCGCGCTGACCAAGCCCTTGAAGCCCAGCTCCTGGACCAGGTAGGCGCGCATGCTGGCGTAGAAGTCGTGCTGCAGCTCGGCAATGAAGCGCACCTGGTCGGCGATGCGGCGCTGCTTGCCGGCGGTCGCGTGGCGGTAGCCGTCGCCGGTCATGTCCCAGGCGCCGAACAGGCCGAGGCGCCCGCCGGCGGCGTCGTCGTGGGCGTGCTTCTCGCCCCACGCCGCCAGCGCCTGCGCGTCGGAGCCGTAGCGCTTGGCCGCCCAGGCGCCGAAGCGCTGCTCCAGGCGGGCGAACGGCCCCGGGCCGAGGCTGGCCTCGCCGAAGGTCCAGAACAGCAGCGAATCCTCGTTTTGGATCTCCCAGAAGGCGACCGCGGGATCCGCCGCCAGGGTCAGGCCGGTATAGGGGTTCTTCGCCAGCAGCACCTGCTTGGCCCAGCTCTTGTAGAGCTCCTGGAAGCGCGGCTCGAAGAACAGCAGGCAGAATGAGTTCTTGCCCAGCGCCGCACCGTCGATGCCGTCGCTCGGCTTGAGCTGGAGCCAGAGCGGGAAGTAGGTCGAGAGGTGGGTGTAGATGCCCTGCTTCTTGAGCGACGCTACGGCGTAGTGGATGCGCTCGAGGTGCGCGGCGCTGATCGCAGCGGGATCGCTGCCCGCGCGCTCGAAGAGGCCGCCGTGCAGGCGCATCAGATTGACCCCGCACTTGGCCAAGCGCCCGGCGAGGTAGTCCTGGCCCTCATGGTCCTGGCAGGGCCCGCCGTTGACCGCCCAGAAGCGCAGCGGCTGGCCGTCGCCGCGCAGGATGAGCTCGCCCGTGGCGGTGACCGGCCCGCTGATACCGGCCTCCTTCTCATTGAGCGGGCGCAGGTCGACCAAGGCATTGGCGCCGAAGTCGTCCATCGCCGGCTCGAATGCCCACCAGCCCTGGTCGGCCTCGCCGCCGCGCACCCCCGGCTTGGCCTTGCCGCTGGGGGCGAAGGGCTTGCTGGCGAAGACGAAGCAGTCGAGCGCGCCGTGGTGGTGGTTGTCGCTGTGAAAGCGGAAGGCGGCCTGGTGCGCGCCGGCGCCCAGGGCCAGCGAACCGACCTTGATCCAGGCGAGGAAGCGCAAGTCGGGTCTGCTGTCGTTGGCGAGGTTGACCTGGTCGCTGGCCTTGCTGGTGTCGATCTCGGCCCACGCACCGGCGTCCAGACGCCAGGCCAGCTTGCTCGCCACCGGGTTGGCGCGCACCCACAGCGTCCAGTCGCCGGCGGCAGGGATGGCGACGTCGTAGCTGGCAGTGCCATCACGCTCGCTCCAGTTGGTGAGCCAGCCGCCGCCCGAGAGCATGCCCTTCTGCACCGCCTCTGAATACCATGGGTTGGGGGTGCAATCCGAGCTCACCGCGCTCTCCCCCTCGACCCACACCACCCCCGGGTCGGCGGCGCCGGCATGGGCAATCAGGCAAGCGACCGCCAGCAGGCGGAGCAGGGGGCGGGCGAGCTGGGCAATGGCGGACATGGCGGGACCCCTGGGGGCATGGTGGGCCGGATTGTGCGTGCGCCACCGGGGGGGGGTGCCGACCCGCCTAAACCACGCCCTTCCTGCCCCCACTCCATCCTCCACCCCCTTTGGCCGAAGTGGGGTGACATGGTCGCAACCGCAGTCGACCACAGCCCATGGCTGGCCCAGGCAGGCGGCCCACCTCTCGCCGGCCCTGTCCTCTGGGGCCATCGGGTAGGTGCATCAACCGGGCATATGCACGCCTGATCCATGAACCATCCGCATGCCAGGCGCCGGGAGGCGCATGGCGAAGGTCCGGCTACCGCCAGCCCCGGTTGTTGTTGACTACGAAAACCTGTCGCGTGACACAAGTTGGCGTATCGTGGTGTATAACCTCAGCGACATGCCACGTGGATTGCAGCCATATCTCAGGTGAACTGGATCCGCTGTCGCCCGCCGTCGGGGTATGACCACAGGAGCTGCCATGCACCTCACGTCCACTATCAGTCTGAAACTGGCGCTGATTGCCGGTTTGACCGCCAGCTCGCTCGGTATGGCCGGCTTGTCCGTTGCCACCGGCGACCGCCCGGCCCTCCCCGACCTCACCCAGAGCGACCCGGCCAACCCGCCGGTGACGCCAGCCGCCACCCCTGCCGCCGACGGCGGCCAGGACGCCGTGATCAGGGAAGCATCCAAGACCATCGACTCCCTGATCGACGCCGAGATCGCCAAGCAGAGCGGGCTGAAGATCCAGGCCAAGACGCGCGACGATCAGTTCCTCCGCCGCATCTACCTCGACCTCGCCGGGCGCATCCCGACCATCGAAGAGGCCGGCGAATTCCTCAGCTCGCACAAGTCCGGCAAGCGCGAGGCGCTGGTCAAGAAGCTGCTCGCCAGCGAAGCCAACGTCCTGCACATGTTCACCTTCTGGGCCGACATGCTGCGCGCGCGCTCGCGGCTGCAGGACCGCTTCGAGGGCCAGCCCTACATCGATTGGATCAAGACCTCGCTGCGCGACAACAAGCCCTACGACAAGATGGTCTACGAACTGGTTTGTTCGACCGGCGCGGCGACCTCGCGCGGCAACGGCGCCACCGGCTACTACCTGGCCGACGCTGGCATGCAGCAGGACAACATGGCCAACACCGTGCGTGTCTTCCTCGGCACCCGGCTGTCCTGCGCGCAGTGCCACGACCACCCCTTCGACAAGTGGACGCGCAAGGAATTCTTCGAGATGGCAGCCTTCACCGAAGGCACCGACATCAAGACCAGCGAGGGAGAAATCGACCGCGCGATGAAGGGCAAGGGCAGCGTGCCCTACGCCGCCAACCAGATCGCACGCCGCGTCGGCGAGACCCTCGGCACCCAGGTCACCAAAGGCAACGTCGGCAAGATCAACCTGCCGAACAACTACCAGTACAAGGACGCGCGTCCGAACCAGAGCGTCAACGCGGTCACCATGTTCAAGGACGACATCCTCAAGGATGCCAAGGACGGCGTGCTCGACGCCTACGGCAAGTGGATGACCTCACCGAACAACCCGCGCTTCACCCTGGTCATCGTCAACCGCATGTGGAAGAAGCTCATGCGCGTCGGCCTGGTCGAGCCGCTCGACAAGTTCGAGGACGACACCCAGCCCTCCAACCCGGCACTCGCCACCTACCTGGTCCAGCTGATGAAGGACCTCAAGTACGACATGCGCAAGTTCCAGGAGGCGATCTGCGACACCAACGCCTATCAGCGCCAGGTGATCACCGGCGACCCCAACCGCATGAAGTTCCTGCATGAGGGCCAGCCGCTGCGCCGCCTCACCGCCGAGCAGGTGTGGGACTCGCTGATGACCCTGACCGTGCCCGACGTCGACGGCGTCAAGAGCGACGGCGCCGAACCGCTGTACAAGTTCTACGATGCCAACAAGAGCAAAAGCCCGGACGAGCTCGCCAGCATGGTCATGGCTGCCGGCAAGGCCCAGGATGAGATCGATGACATCGGCAAGGAGATCCGCGAGTTGCGCGACAAGATGAGCAAGGGCGACAAGGGTGCCGACGGCAAGATCAAGGAGCTCGAGGGCAAGAGCAACGGCCTGCGCGCCACCGCCGACATCTTCACCCCCTACTACACCGCCAACCGGGATCGCAGCGAACTGCGCCGCGCCGCCGAGCTGCCGTCGCCGATGCAGCCCGGGCACTTCCTGCGTGTCTACGGCCAGTCCAACCGCCTGGTGATCGACAATTCGACCGACTCGATGAACCTGACCCAGGCGCTCGAGATGATGAACGGCATGGTCGAGAGCACCATCCTCGCCGAAAACGCGAAGTCGGTGCTCAAGATGCAGCTCGATAAGGTCAAGAACATGGACGACAAGGTCCAGGTGCTCTACCTCGCCATCCTCTCGCGCCTGCCCACCAGCGGCGAGCTCGACTATGGCCACAAGGTGATGGCGCTGGCGCCCAACAAGCGCGGCATCGAGTACCTCGGCTGGGCCCTCGTCAACAGCGCCGAATTCGACTTCAACCAGTAATTCCCAGGGAGAATCACCCGTGAGCAATCCCGCACATCGCCTCGACGAGGCCAGCCGCCGCGCCTTCATGGCCACCATGGCCAAGGCCGCCTTCGGCGTCTCCCTGGTCCCGCTGCTCGGCAGCGGCCTGCTGCACGCCGTCGACCCGAGCAAGGACAAGGAGGTGCTGCCGCCGGCGCCCAAGCGCAAGAAGGGCGCCAGCCGCTGCATCTACCTGTACATGGGGGGTGGCATGAGCCACATCGACACCCTCGACCCCAAGCCGGGCTCGCGCTCGCAGGGGCCGCTCAAGGCCATCAGTACCAAGGCCGATGGCATCCAGCTCGGCGAGCTGCTGACCATGACCGCGGCGCAAATGAAGAACGCTGCGATCATCCGCAGCATGTCGTCCAACCAGGGGGCGCACGAGCAGGCCGCCTACTTCATGCGCACCAGCTACGCGCCGATCAACACCACCCGCCATCCGAGCATGAGCGCGTGGAGCAACTACTTCCAGGCCAAGCCGGGCGAGACCCTGCCGGGCGGCATCATGATCGCCGGCGGCGGCGACCACCCCGGCTCGGGCTTCCTCGAATCCAAGTTCGCCCCGCTGCCGGTCGGCGACCCCTCCAAGGGGGTGACCAACATCCATCCCCCGGAGGGCGTCGACCTCAAGGAGATGAACAACCGCCTCGACGTGCTCGAGACCCTCAACCAGAAGTTCTACAAGAGCTACCAGCTGGGGGCGATGAAGGGCCACCACGATATGTACTTCGACGCCGTCAAGCTGATGGCGAGCAAGGACATCGAGGCCTTCGACATCAGCAAGGAACCCGCCGCGGTGCACGCGCGCTACGGCGAGCACGGCTTCGGACGCGGCTGCCTGCTCGCCCGCCGCCTGGTCGAGAAGGGCGTGCGTTTCATCGACATCTCGCACGGCGGCTGGGACACCCACGACGACAACTTCAACCGCCTCAAGGAGACCGCCGGCCAGCTCGACCAGGGCATGAGCGCGCTGATCGAGGACCTAGAAAAGCGCGGCCTGCTCGCCGACACCCTGGTGTGCCTGACCAGCGAATTCGGGCGCAGCCCGGAGATCAACCCGCGCAACGGTCGCGACCACTATCCCAAGGTGTTCTCGACCATGCTCGCCGGTGGCGGCATCAAGGGCGGTACGGTCTACGGCGCGAGCAGCGCTGACGGCACCGAGGTCGCCGAGAACAAGGTCGAGATCCCCGACTTCAACGCCACCATCGCCTACGGGCTCGGCCTGCCGCTCGACAAGATCATCACCTCGCCGGACGGGCGCCCGTTCACCGTCGCCCACAAGGGCAAAGCGATCACCGACCTCTTCACCGGCTGAGCCGCACTCCAGCCCGGACGACCGCGGCCGCCGCCGCCAACTCGGCCGCCGCCCCTCGGCGGTGGCCGAGTTGTTCCCGCCCGCTAGCGTCCCGGAGGCCGGTCCGGGAGGCTGGCGGAGCGACCCACGCATGCATATCCTCGTTACTGGCGGCGCCGGCTTCATCGGCGTGCGCCTGGCCCGCCGCCTGCTCGCCGCCGGCGAGCTGCGCACCGCCACCGGTGCCCGCCGCATCACCCGCCTGACCCTGCTCGACCACGTACCCGCCAGCGGGGTGCCCGATGACGCGCGCGTACACGTGGTCACCGGCAACGCCGCCGATCCCGCGACCCTGGCGCTGGTCGGCGAGCAGGCAGTCGATGCGGTCTTCCACCTCGCGGCGGTGGTCAGCGTGGCCGCCGAGCGCGACTTCGACCTCGGCATGGCGGTCAACCTGCATGGCACCATCGCCCTCCTCGAGGCCTGCCGGCGCTCCGAGCGCGTACCGCTGTTCATCATGGCGAGCTCCGCCGCGGTCTACGGCGGCCCGCTCGCCGCCGAGGTCGGCGAAGACACCGCGCTCTTCCCCCAGACCTCCTACGGCATGCAGAAGGCGGTCGGCGAGCGCCTGGTCGACGATTTCAGCCGCAAGGGCTTCATCGATGGGCGCAGCCTGCGCCTGCCGACCATCATCGTGCGCCCCGGTACGCCCAACCTGGCGGCCTCGGCCTTCGCCAGCTCGCTGGTGCGCGAGCCGCTGATGGGCCGCGTCTACGTCTGCCCGGTGCCCAGCAGCACCCCCCTGTGCGTGCTGTCGGTGCGCAAGGTGGTCGAGAGCTTCGTGCATGCTTCCGCGGTACGCGCGCAGGCGCTCGGCCATACCCGCGCGATCCAGCTGCCCGGACTGACCATGCCGGTATCCGACCTGGTGGCGGCGCTGGGGGAGATCGGCGGCGAAGCCGCGGTCGGGCGGCTGTCATTCACCCCCCAGGCCGAGATCGTCACCATCGTCAAGGGCTGGCCGGTGCGCTTCGCCAGCGCGCGCTCCTTGCGCCTCGGCTTCAGCGCCGACGCCAGCGCGCGGCAGATCATCGCCGATTTCGTCGCCGACGAGCTGGGCGGAACGGTCGCCACGTGACCCGCATCGGCTGGATCGGCACCGGCCTGATGGGTGCTCGCATGGCCGCCCACCTGGTACGCGCCGACCACCCGCTGAGCGTGTGGAACCGCAGCCGCGACAAGGCCCAGGCGCTGCTCGCAGAGGGCGCCAGCTGGGCTGGGAGCCCGGCGGAGCTCGCCGCGGGCTGCGAGGTCCTGATGACCTCGCTCACCGATGCGGCGGCGGTCGACGCCGTGCTGTTCGAAAGCCAGGCCGCTGCCGCGCTGCACCAGGGGAGCATGGTCATCGACCTCAGCTCGATCACCCCCGCGGCCGCGCGCGCGCATGCCGCCGCCCTGCGCCAGCGCGGCGTCGCCCACCTCGACGCCCCGGTGTCGGGCGGCACGCGCGGCGCTGAGGGCGCCAGCCTGGCCATCATGGTCGGCGGCGAGGCCCCCGAATTCGAGCGCGCCCGCCCACTGCTTGCCCTGCTCGGACGCCCGACCCACGTCGGCCCCTCTGGTGCCGGGCAGATCGCCAAGCTCGCCAACCAGGTCATCGTCGCCATCTCGATCAACGCGGTGGCCGAGGCGCTGACCCTGGCGGCGCGCGCCGGCGCCGACCCCGTCGCGGTGCGCAGTGCGCTCGCTGGCGGCTTCGCCGACAGCAGGATCCTCCAGGAGCATGGCCTGCGCATGCTCAACGACGACGTCGCCCCCGGCGGCACCGTGCGCAACCAGATCAAGGACCTCGACGCCGCGCACGCGCTCGCGCAGGCGAGCGCGCTCGGCCTGCCGCTGCTGCAGGCGGCGCGCGGGCAGTTCGCGGCGCTCAAGGCGGCCTGCGGCGACCAGCTCGACCACAGCGCGATATACCGCATGCTGATGGCGCAGTCCGCCGCACCGGGCGGCGGATCGAAGTGACGGCCATGAGGCGATCGCCAGCGCTGGTCCCTGCGCTCCTCCTCCTGCTCGTCCTCCATCCCGGATCTGCTGAAGAGCGCACCGCGAACGCGCTCGCAGACCTCATCAAGAGGACCTACGACTTCAAGCCACGCGCGCTCACCGAACAGGAGCGGGCCCGGAAGGGCACGGAGATCACGGCGCTGTGGGAAGCGGTCAGGGCGGCCCCGGCGCAGACCCTGCCCATCCTGCGCCACGCCCTCGAGGATCCCGCCGCCACGCCCTTCTTCTGCTTCAACGGCAGCAACCTCCTGGTGTCCTGCGATCCCACTGCTGCGGCGAAGCGGTTCCAGATCAGCTGCTATGCGCGCGCGGACCTCCATGAGGTGAATCTGACCTACTGGGTCATGACCCTGGCCACGCTCGCGGTCGAAGGCTTCGATACCACGCCAGCCGCCTGCCGCTGGCTCGAGGACCCCATTTAGCACCTTCTCCTTCCCAGAAACCGTCCAGACCATTGCCGCCAGTGCGGGAGCGCTCTTCCTGTACGGGTCCATGGATGAGGCCTTCGCCACCCCAGCGCTGGCGAAGCTCGCGGCGGAGGAGAAGAATCCGGGCCGTGAAGCGGCCTTCTGGGTCCTGAGGAGCCAGGCCACGCCCACGGCGGTGCTTGCGCTTCGGCAGGTTCCGCCCACCGGCATGAATGCAGCCGTACAGCAGGTCCTGGCCTCGCCCTTTGCATCACTTCCGGTGCTCCTCACCCCGCGCCACCCGCCCAGGATTCTCCGGCAGCGGTTCCTCGACGCATTCCACGCCATCGTCGACCACAGCCAATGGGAGCTCTTCGATGCGCTCACCTCCGACGACAGCGACTACGAGGTCGACGCGGTCGCGGTGCTCACCCCCGAGGACCTGCCGCTCATCCGCATGGTCCGCCGGCACTGCCTCGCGCGCGGGCACGAGGAGGCGATCCCGGACTACGACCGCTTCACCGGCATCCTCATGACCATGATCTGGCTGCCGGAATGGCCCAAGCCGTCGCCGCACAACGGTCCCGCGCCACCAGCGCCCCGGTCGAAGCCCTGAACGTCCACCTTGCCACCAGCCGCGCGAAATTGCCTGCTCAGGGGCAGGCCCACAGCGCATGTCCGACGCCGCCCTCCCTGGCACCGACCATCACTCCACCCGCCGCGGATTCTGGGAATCCGCTGTCACGGTACCATGCGCCCGCCATTCGGCCAAAGCCCGCTCGAGACGGAAGCACAGCGCCGCGCGCAGCCGAGGGTTATCGATCTCCAACCGCCTGACCCGAATCACATCCTCATTCACGTTGACATAATCCTGGCCGCAGACCTGGATGGTTTGGTCGGTGGCGGCGTTATTGAGCTGAGCGCCGGAGAGTATGTTTCCTGCACTATCCATGGCGCATGACCGCAAGGCCGGCTCATCCCGGATGATCGCCATCAGGCGCCCGAGTCGAGGCATGGAGTAATCCGGCATAATCGCGAGGAAGTCGAAGTCCCCGCGATCGAAGGCGGGTTCCCGCTTAATCGTGGATCCGGCCACCTGCAGCTCCTCGATACCCGGTCGCTCCGCCATCACCGCCTGCGCCATCGCCCACTTCAATTCGAGCAGGTCATCTCTCGCCGGTTCATCGTGCCAATTCCCGCTGGATTGCGATCCATCCAGCTCGTTGACGCCACGGTCGGGTGCGCATGACAGCGACAGGGCGATAAGGGAGATAAGGGAGATAAGGGAGATAAGGGCGATGGCGCCGACGAGGTGCGGTCGTGCCCTGATCGGCAGGAGGGCGGCGTCGATGGCAGCGGATTTGCGCATGTGCAGTGGAGACGCGAGAAGTCCTGGGCCCCGGAGGGGGTGGCTCATCGCCGCGGGATGAGCTTCCAATCGTGGCGATCGGCGAGGATGGCCAGACATTTCGGATCGAGGTCCGGGGGATAGATGATCTCCTTCAGCACCGGCAAGGCGAGCAGCTTGCGATAGAACTCCTCATTCGAGAGCAGTTCCTTCCGGTCTTCCTCTCTGTCCTTGTCCCCCACCCAGTAGATGTTGTTGAGCGCCAGCTGCGGAAGGCTGTTGAGCATGGGCACGATCAGCAGCCATGCCTGCACGGTTAGGTCCGAACGTGGCTGACCCTTGGGCCGCTTCGACTTGGCGATGTACAGGACCTTGCGCTCCGGATCGAAGGAGATCGCCTCGTTGATGCCGGAGAAATCGATGTGGTTGGCGATCCCGCCGAGAAACCTGCGCACCGTGCGCTGCTCCTCCGGCTCGACCACGCGGATGACTTGCCAGGAGATCTGCGGTCGCAGCGTGAGGTCCTCGTGGTCCTGGCTGATGCCGAGGAAGCCGGCGCGTAGCATCATCGGCAACGACGAATTGTAGTACTTCCAGATAAAATCCTGCTCGACGTAGCCGGCGGGATAGCCCTTCTCGGAAAAGGGAACCGGGATCTCCTCCCTGGTCCTTCGCGGATCCTCGTGCTTGTCCTTGACGATGAACGAGGCGGTCCAATCGATCGTCACCGCGGCCTCCGCCGCCTTTTCGTTGATGAAGAAGAGATTGATCCAACCGGTGATGTACGAGCCGCCGCTCTCCGAATTGAACTTGTAGAAATTCCGCCAGAACTGCTGGTCGATGCGCCCGTCGGCAGCGGCGACGAACTGCTCCAGGATGGGCCTCAGCGCCTGCACGCGATGCGCCATGCCCAGCTTGGCGAAATCCTGGAAATGCTCCTGGATCCAACGCCAATCCGCGCTCGACCCCTCCAGACGGAAGGCCGGTATCCCGCACCGGGTCTGCACCTCGAACTTGAAGAAGGGCGAAGCGGCCCTGAGCAGGGTGGCGCGCCGGGCGGCGATCTCCGCCGGCGAACTGGAGCTGAACGGATGGGAAAAGAGCTGCGGCAGGGGATCGTGGGCCTGATCGATGATCTTCTTCTCGAATTCGGCGAACACTCCCGGCCAATCGTTCGCCGGCGAGCCGGTGACGAAGTCGTTGCGCTGGACGACCAGGGTGCGCTGGCCCTCCTGGTGCTCAGCGAAGATGGCGCGGTAGCGCTCGGGATCACTGAGCACCTCGCGCACCGCCATGTGGTTGATCAGCAGCCAGATCATATCCGGGCTCAACGCCAGCTGGCGATGGTCGGAGAAAGCGAGATGGGCGGCGAGGACGAACGGATGATCGGCGCTGGTGAGCAGCCACTCGCCTATGGGTGTATCGGGCGCCCCCTCGAAAATATCGCCGGTGACCGCATGGAGGATCTGGTTGGCCGGCACTGCCGGCAGCGCGGCGGTGGCCTTCGCTACCGTGCAGACGGTGAAGGTCCGGCTGGTGGCCGGCGGCGGCTCGGCGACCGCTTCGGCGGCCAGCGCGGGCAGGGCCGTGCCGAGCAGCAGGGCGAGAGCTCCCAGGAACATGCGGACTCTGAGCGGAGAGAGGGCGCGCATTATCGTGCTCCATGGTACAGCTGGCTTCATGGCGGCTCCGAGATTGCGCAATCCTCACGCGCGGAGGGTCGAATCAAGGATGCGCGGGACTGGGCCGGCAATGCCGGGTCCATCAGCATAACAGAGCACACCCTCGCCAGTCCCCGGTCACGCTCAGCTGCCGACGATGGGATGAACGGCGAATGGTCCACGGTGGTTCAGCTTGATTTCGGGGTGCGCCCACAGTGCACAGCGCAAGCGCAAGCGCAAGCCTCTACTGCCGAGGATATTACGCCGATGCGTCCGAGCTTCCCTGGCACTGGATGAGCGGGGAATCATGCGCTCACCGAGCGGGGGATTGGCCGCCAAGCGCGCGGGCGCGCGGGCGCGCGGCCAGCTGGCGCACCCGCTCCGGCAACTTGCCGCGCGCTACTTCGCTATGGGATAACCCTTCCACAGCCATTCCATCGCGCTGGGCAGGATCTGCCCGCGCGCCGGACCCAGGCCGTGCCCGACGTTGAGGCAGAACAGGTACTGGTAGTGGTAGCCCTTGTCCTTGAGCACCTTGGCCATGCGGTTGTTGGCCTCGACCCAATCGTGCATGTTGTCGCGCATGACGTTGGGATTGAGCAGGTCGTGATCGCCGACCGCCATGTACAGGCGGATCGGCTTGGGCGCGCTTTGCGGGATAAGCTTCTCGTGGAAGTCCCAGGCGCCATCCGGGGTCGCCGGGTCGAAGGGCCACTGCTGGTTGACGAAGGTGCCGGAGAGCGTCAGCACGCGGTGGTACCATTCCGGATGGTACCAGGCCATGATCAGCGCCGCCGAGCCTCCCGAGCTGGTGCCCATGGTGGCACGACCCTCCGGATCCTTGGTCAGCTTGACGCTGTAGTTCTTCTCCACCGCCGGCAGCACGGTCTCCTCGATGTATTCGGCGAAGGCGCCCGACATGTTGTCGTACTCTTTGCCGCGTTCGTGCCCCTGCGCGTCTCCACCACCGTTCTGGATCATGATCGCAATCATCGCCGGCACGCGCTTCTGCGCGATCATGTTGTCGAGCATGTGCGCCATGCCCATGTCCGGATGGTCCTTGCCGGGGCCATCGTGGGTGATGATGAAGGGGGCCGCGCTGCCGGCGACGTACTGAGCAGGAATGTACACCGTGATGGTGCGGGTGTAGTCGATGGTATGGGTCTGGACGATCAGGGTCTTGGGGTTGTTGGGGTCGACGGTGCCGAAGACCTCGCGCGCGATGCCGGGGTTGAACAGCTTGCCGTCCTTGGAGCTGAGGGTGAACTGCGCGACCTTGCCCTGCGGCACGCCGTCGACGACCTTGTACTCGGGCGCGCCCTCGTATTCGGGACCGACCACGAAGTTGCCGTCCTGGTCGACCGGCGGGCTCACCCCCTTCTTGCCGTCCAGGCGGGTGAAGGGGGGCGAACCGGGGGCGTCGAAGGTGCGCACCCCCGGCCCGCCGCCCTTGTCGGCGGCGAAGGCGGTGGTGGTGGCGGCGGAACCGAGCACGAGCAGGGTCGCGGTGAGCAGGCGCAGGGTCATGGTGGTTCCCGGTCGGGGTGGCGCGACACGTTTCGCCGACGGCGAGGTCGTACGTCTGCATAGGCAGGGTAAAATACTACCCCCCACCAGCAATCCCGTTTCAGCCCAGCGGCGGACGCGGCGGGCCTGGCATGGGGGGTGCGACCGCCGAGGCCGCTGCCGCCGGCAGCTCGACCAACAGCGGCGGCACCACCAGCTGCTGCGGCCCGGGCGGCAGCTGACCGCGCATCCGCCCGAGCAGGAGCTCGACCGCCGCCGCGCCCATGCGGTCATTGCGCTTGTCGATGGTGGCGAGCGGTCCGATATCGCTGAAGCGGCCGCTCGCCACTTCCGGCCACACCCCGTCGTAGCCGACCAGGTCGATGTCGCGGTTGGGCTCGCGCCCGAGCCGGCGCAGCGCGTGCACCACGAGCGGGATCTCGAAATCGTTGAGCGCGAGGATGGCGTCCAGCCCGGCGGCCAGGTAGCCCGCCAGCTGCTCGGAGAGCCGCCGCGCCCAGAAGGCCAGGCTGACCTCGTCGCCGATGTCGCTGTGCTCGCTGGTGAGCGGCGCGAGTTCGCCCACCCCGGTGGCGGTGAGCGCACGCTGGTAGCCGGCGAGGCGGTCGCGCTGCCACTGCGTGCGCAGCGGCAGCATGGGCAGGATGCGCCGGCGCCCGCGCGCCAAAAGCCAACGCGTGGCGGCCTCGGCGCCCGCCGCATGATCGCTCCACACGCGGTCGAAGCCGAGCATCGCCGGCTCCTCGCCGATGGCGACCACCGGTACGCCGAGGCCACGCAGGCGCAGGGCGAGGCGGTCGAGGTCGAGCGGCCCACCGCCCCAGCCCATCAGCGCACCCTGCAGGCCGCCGGCGCGGTGCGGCTGGAGCTCGAGCACATGGCGGGGGTGGACGGTCAGCACGGTGAAGCCGGCGCGGCGCAGTTCACCGGTTGCGGTGTGCAGGATGCGCTCGAGCCAGCCCGGCTGGCGCATGCGCGCGGCATCCAGCCCGCTGAGCTCATCGACCACCAGCACCGTCGGCCCGAAGGCCGGCGCCACCGCTTCCGCTGCGCCGGGGGCGCCGAGCACGCGGCGCTCCTCATCGATGGCGCGTTCGCCAGCGAGCACGCGCAGCAGGCGGCGCACGGTGGTGCGCGAGATGCCGAGGTCCTCCGCCAGCTGGCGCTCCGCCGGCAGCGAGCGTCCGACCGGGTAGCCGCCCTGGGCCAGGCGCTGGTGGACGGTCTCGAGCGCGCGGCGGAATTCGATGCGCGGTGCGCGAGTAGCCATGGTCCTTTGATAAATATACCATTGGTCTACAAATCAAGCGGCGAACTTGACACCAAGTAGACCGAGCGCCGGCACCCGGCGCGCGCGGAACCGCCAGGGTGGGTCCATCCTGCGAGCCACTGTCCATTAACGACAGCGCCGCCCTGCTCGCCGACCGCGTGTAATCACCCTAAACGCCGCGATAGCCGCATCGGATCCCGCAAGGTACCTGTATCGATTTGCCTTACGCTAAACTCATCGGGAACCAGTGGGTGATCCCTGCGGT
>JAYVMM010000641.1:0-3221 GCA_043758975.1 Planctomycetota bacterium
TCCGTGGCGAGCAGGACTATGTGCGCAAGTGAAGGGCGCGCAAGCCGAGGGGGGCGCCCTGCGGGGGTCGTCCAGCGTGCGCCGGTGGCGTGCGCGCAAGCGCCAAATCCGGCATCTTGGACGCCGGATTCTGGCATTCCGGAAAAATGACGAAATTGTCCTACCTCGGTGTTTACCGTATGAATCGTCGCCTTTTGTCTTACATGCCGGATCCCCGTATGCTATATTGACGCCGTGGACACTACGGAGGGCAGGACGATGCAGATGGTCGCGGAGAATCAGGCACAAGGAGACGTCATGCGGGGTTGACGGCCGGCCTGCGGAAGGCCGACCGCTCCTCCAGGAGCGGTTCGTCATGGGTAAAGGGACCCTTATCTGGACTGGATTTACGACCCTGGCCCTGGCCCTGGCGGGGTGCGAAAGCTACCGCAGCGAACCCCTGCAGCCGGCCAAGGAGCTCAGCACTCTCAACGCCCGCGATGTCGTGGGCGTGGCCAAGGAGGTGCGCGCCCTGCCGAGCGCGCCCGGCCTGCCGATCTACCGCCCCGAGGAGGCCCTCGACGAGGCGGAAATGGTGATGGTAGCGCTCGCTTTCAACCCCGACCTGCGCGGGCGGCGCATCGCCGCCACCCAGCTCGGCGCAGCCAGCCTCGGCTCCCTCGTGCGCTTCAACCCCGAGATGCATGCGAGCGTGCACAGCGTCACCGTCGGCATCGCCACCGACAGCGAGGTGCTCTACACCTTGCTGGTGCCGGCGGCGCGCGCCGCGCTCTTCGATGCCGACCGTGCGCGCACCGAGCAGGCGCGCGCCGAGATGCTCGCCGCCGAATGCCAGATCGCCACCGCGGTGCGCCAGGCCCACCTCGCACTGCGCGTCGCTTGGCAGCGCGATCAGCTGATGGCGCGCCAGATCGCGCGCTGCCAGGCCGTCGCCGAACAGCTCAAGGCCGCCGGTCCGGTCGCCGGCGACCAGCTGGCGCCGGCGCTGGCGGTCTGGGAGCTGGCCGAGCTGCACACCCAGGCGCGCAGCGCGGCGGAGGAGCTGGCGAGTGCGCGCCGGGCACTCAACCAGCTGCTCGGCTTCAAGCCCGACTATGCTCTACGCGTGCGCGATCTCGAGGTGGCGCTGCGGGCGCCATCCGCCCAGGAGCCCGGCGACGAGGAGATCGACCGCCAGATCCTCGTCGGGCGCTGGGAACTCAAGGCGAGCGAGGCGCAGTACCGGCGCCACGACTATGAAGAGCGGCGCAAGGCCTTCGAGCAGTATCCAGTGCTCAGGCTCGCACCGATGATCACCTACGACCGCGTCGACGGCTCGTCCTTCGCCCTCGGCGCCAGCTTGCACATGCCGTGGCCCACGCATGCAGCCGAGGAATTCGACAATGCCCGCCTGCAGCTCAACAACGACCGCGCATCCTATGTCGCCCGCCTGCACCAGTACCGCGCCGACGCCCACGGCGACTGCGCGCGCATGCGCGCCGCCCGCCTCGAGCTCGCCGCCGAGGACGCCGAACTCGACCAGGCCGCAGCGCGCGCCGGCGGGCTGATCAGCGCAGCGTGGACGGCGCATGCCATCAGCGCTCACGACTACCTCGCCGTCCTGCGCCAGCTCTCCGGCGATGAGCGGCGCCGGCTCGAGGTCGCGGGCGCCTGGCTGGCGGCGCGCATCGACCTCGATCACGATACCGGGTTGCTCAACACCGTACAGGCGCCGGTACCCGAGCAGCCGTGAACGCGCCGGGCGCCGGGCGCCGCTTGCTGGGCGCCCGGGGGGCAGGCGTGCGGGATGCTGGTGGGCGGCGCTGGCCCTCGCCGCCAGCGCCCTACTATGCTGCCATGTCAGCCCACCCGCCCCAGCTCCCGGACCGCAAAGTGACCACCTTGCGCCTGCAGGAGATGAAGCAGGCGCGTGAGAAGATCTCGGCCCTCACCGCCTATGACTTCCTCACCGCGCGCTTCATCGACCAAGCCGGCATCGACCTCATCCTGGTCGGTGACTCGGCCTCGATGGTGTTCGCCGGCAACGACACCACCCTACCGATGAAGATGGACGAGATGCTCTACCACGTGCGGGTGGTGACGCGCGCGGTCAAGCGCGCGCTGGTGGTCGCCGACATGCCCTTCATGTCCTACCGCAAGGGCGCCGACGAGGCGCTCGGCAACGCCGGGCGCCTGATGCAGGACGGCATGGCCGAGGCGGTCAAGCTCGAGGGCGGCAAGAGCGTCAGCCACATCGTCGAGCGCCTGGTCGACGCCGGCATCCCGGTGATGGGCCACGTCGGGCTGCAGCCGCAGTCGATCCACACCTATGGCACCTACAAGACGCGCGGTACCGACGAGATCGAGGCCGAGACCATCATCGAGTCGGCACGCGCCTTCGAGGCCGCCGGCGCCTTCTCGGTAGTGGTGGAGAAGGTCCCGGCCACCCTCGCCCGCCGCCTCACCGACATGCTGCGCATCCCCACCATCGGCATCGGCGCCGGGCACGGCTGCGACGGGCAGATCCTCGTCACCCCCGACATGCTCGGCATGAACACCCAGTTCCACCCGCGCTTCGTGCGCAAGTACGCCAAGCTCAGCGAGGAGATGACGCGCGCCTTCAAGCACTACCACAAGGACGTCAAGGAGCGCAAGTTCCCGTCCGATGCAGAAAGCTATTGAGGCCGCTGCGCGATGGCACCAACCACCGACCGCCAGCGCCTGGTGCAGCTGCTGCGCGCCCGCCACTGCGCCATCGCCGTGGTCACCATGGAGGAGGACCACGCGCTCAACGCCGTGGTCGGCGCCGCGCTCGATGTCGGGCGCCCGGTCCTGGTGTGGTCGATGGTGCGTGGGCTGTGTGACGGCACCTTCACCGAGGATCAGCACCCGCAGCCGGACACCCTTGCTCCCGCCGCCGCCCTCAAGACCTTCGCCCGCGGCGGCCAGGCGCGCGTGCTCGCCTGCCTCGACCTTGGCGAGCACCTCGGCAGCGAGCTGGTGCTGCGCAGCTGGCGCGAGGCGGTGGATTCCTGCCGCCGCAGCGGCAGTACGCTGGTGATGATCGACCACCACGAGGCGGAGAGCGAGGTGGTGGCGGGCGCCAGCGTGCGCTTCGAGCTCTCGCTGCCCGACGAGCACGAGCTAGGTGAGCTGGCCAAGGAGGCAGTGCGCCGCCTGCGCGCCGACGAGCGCATCGCCATCGACATCACCACCGGGCAGTTCGCCGCCCTGGTGCACAA
>JAYVMM010000642.1:0-2686 GCA_043758975.1 Planctomycetota bacterium
CCAGGCGCACGCCACCACCGCCAAGGCGGCGACCATCGCCCGCGCCACCGCACCGCCCGCCATCGATGGCAAGATCGGCAGCTGGCCCGAGCTCTTCGACGACCACGCCGCGGCGATCGAGATCCAGGAGAGCCCGCGCACGCGCTTCGGGCGGGTGCTGGCGCGCTACGATGCCGCCAACCTCTACCTCGCCTACCGGGTGTTCGCGCATGCGGACCACCTGCGCAACTTCGGCCAGGACGAACGCCTGCTGTTCAAGACCGGCGATGCGGTCGACCTCATGCTCGACAATGGCTCAACCGGGCTGCGCCTGCTGATGACCGTAGCCCTCGGCAAGCCGGTGGCGGTGCTCTACGAGAAGAAGGTCGCCGGGACGCCGGAGTCCGCCCGCGTGCCGTTCTCCTCGCCCTGGCGCACCATTGCCTTCGACCGCGTGACCCGGCCGTTCGGCATCGAACTCGCGAGCGGTCCGTGCAGCGGCGGCTTCCTGGTCGAGGCCAAGGTGCCGTGGACGGTGCTCGGCATCACGCCCAAGGCGGGGATGAAGCTGCGCGGCGACTTCGGCATCCTCTCGGCTGATAGCGGCGGGACCAGCTGCGTGGCGCGCCAGTACTGGAACAACAAGGCCACCAACCTGGTCAACGACGTGCCGGGGGAGGCCGACCTCACCCCCGCCCTGTGGGGCGAGATCCTGGTCGAGTGAACCCGCGCGGGCGGCCTGTGCCGCTACCTGCTCTCAGCCCTCGGCCAGCTGCCAGCGTGCGCACGGGAGCGTGCCCTCGGAGGCGGCGCTCAGCCCGGCGCTGTGGGGGCGGTGGGTGTTCCGCGCGCCCTGAGGCGGGGCGCAAGGCTGCGGGCGTCCGCGCTGCTGCCCGTCACTCGAGTTTCTTCACCGTCACGCTCTGGATGAAGTATTTGTTGAGCTTGTTGCCGTCGGAATCGAGCGAGAAGTTGTAGTCCCAGTAATTGACGAACTCGGCGTCCTTGATCGTCCAGGTCATGGTGTGCCACTCCTTATTGTCGGGCACGGTGTACCAGCCGCAGTCCTTGAAGCCGTTGGTCGATTCGTAGCGCAGCTTGAAGCCGGAGTTGTCGTTGGCCTCGTTGCGGCGCACCACCACGCTGATTTCGATCGGCGTGCTGGTGTAGCTGAGGAAGCTGGGATCGACCATGAAGACGTTGCCGCCCGGCATGCCGCCGGCGCGCGAGCCGCCGCCATAGGCCACCACGTCGGCGGCGATGCGCGCCCCCGACTGGTTGTGCAGGCCCTTCTCCACCAGCTTTTCGCCCATGGTGATGGTCACTGAGGTGGCCTTGACGTAGTCGCCGTCCCAGCTAAACGGCTTGCCGCGGTTGGCCTTGGCCTCGCTGAGCAGGGCCGGCGGGACGCCGTCGACGATGATAGGTGTGCTGGTAAGCGGCCAGCTCTGGGCGCTGCTGGTCATGCCGGTTGAGGGGTCGGTGATCGGCACCGTCTGGCCGAAGTCGACGATGTCCTGCACCCCCTTGTAGGCCCAGCTGATGAGCACGGTGCCAGTGGCGCCTTGGAAGGCGAAGGCGTAGTGCTTGCCGTTGAGCAGGGTCCAGCCGAGGTACTGCGGATGGGCGCCAAGGTGCTTGATCAGGGTGCCGTAGGCGGTGAAGGCCGGGCGCGGGGTCTTGTCGGCCTTGAGGAGGCCCATCGGGCCGCTGTCGCCGTCCATGCCTTCGAACCACTCGATGCAGGCGACGCCACCGGCGAGGCCCATGGCGTAGGCCTTGACCAGGGTGTTGGCCTGGCGCGCCGGCGACTTGCCAGCGTCGCAGCCGATCTCGGTGTAGATCACCGGCACCTGGGCCTTGGCCGGGTCCTGCGCCGCGAGCATCTTGCGCACGGTGGGCACGATGTTGAGGTAGATCGCTTCCGAGCCGATGTCGTCGGCGACCCCGCCGAGCACCTCGTAGGGGTGGAGCACAATGTAGTCGTAGTGGCCCTTGGCTCCGGCCTTGATCACCTGCTCGAGGTAGTTGACGTGCACCGACTTGGCCGCCAGGCCGACCAGGCAGCCGGGGTCGACCGCGTGCGCGGCGTCGTAGGTTGAGATCATCAGCTTGGCGTAGTCCGCCGGGGTCTGGTCGCGCCCGGTGCCGTTGGGCGGCTCGTTCCACACTTCCCAGTACTTCACCTTGCCGGCGCAATGGGTCACCAGCTCTTTCACGTAAGTCGACCAGGCGGGCAGGTTGTTGACCGGCAGGGTGCCGCCCCGGTCGAGCTTGTCCCAGCGCACATCGCCGTAGATCAGGCCGCCATAGGAGATGTGGTGGTCGCTGAGGTACTTCATTTGCTCATCGAGCACCTCCCACTTCCAGGTGCCTTCCGCCGGCTCGATGCTGCCCCACACCGTGCGCGGTGTGCGCATCGAGGTGATGCCGATCTCCGCCATTTGCGGGATCCAGGTGGTGAGGTTCTGCGAGGTCTGGTTGCAGGCGCCGATGCCGAAGAAATCGAGCGGCAGCACCGCGGGTGTCGCCACGCCCTCGGCAGCACCCAGGGACAGCGGCAGCAGACTGCCAAGGCAGGCGGCGATGACGGCACGGGGAACAGGCGGGATGTGCACGGGCGACATATGGAGTCTCGGGTGTGGGTGGGGCGGCGCGGGCTTTAATCGTGGGTCGGGCGGGTGGCGGGACGGGGGGGGGGGGGGGC
>JAYVMM010000643.1:0-4400 GCA_043758975.1 Planctomycetota bacterium
CGCGATGCGCCCATCGCTGTCGAGGTGCGGGTGGCAGTTGGCCTCGGTCGGCGCGCCATGGGTGGCCCAGCGCGTATGGGCGATGCCGCAATGGCCGCCAAGCGGCTGGGCGGCGATGCGCTCGCTGAGGTTCTTGAGCTTGCCGGCGGCGCGGCGGAGGTGGATCTCGCCGTCGCTGAGCACCGCCATGCCGGCGGAATCGTAGCCACGGTACTTAAGGCGTTCGAGCGCGACCTCGAGCACCGAATCGGCGCCCTTTTGTCCGATGTAGCCGGCGATGCCGCACATGCCTGATCTCCAGCCGCGACCGTAGCGGGGGATTCGCGGCGGCCAAGGTGGCGGGCGCTGCGGGGGTTCGCCGCTTGTGGCGCGGCGCTGCGCACCACCATCGCGGTAGCGCCGCGCGCCCCCCGCCCCCGCCTCCCGCCGCACCCCGCCTGCCATGCCCAACCTGCTCAGCAGCTCGTCCTCGCCCTACTTGCGCCAGCATGCGGACAACCCGGTGGCCTGGCGGCCCTGGGGCGAGGACGCCTTTGCCGAGGCAAGGCGGCGCGACGTGCCGGTGCTGGTGTCGATTGGCTATAGCACGTGCCACTGGTGCCACGTCATGGCGCACGAGTCCTTTGAGGACCAGGCCACCGCCGCGCTGATGAACGAGCTGCTGGTCTGCATCAAGGTCGACCGCGAGGAGCATCCCGAGGTCGACGCCATCTACATGGACGCGGTGCAGGCCCTCAGCGGCCACGGCGGCTGGCCGCTCAACGCCTTTGCCGACCACCGGGGCCGCCCGTTCTACGCCTGCACCTACCTGCCCACCCCCGCCTGGCAGCGCCTGCTGGGCCACCTCAGCGAGCTCTGGCGCAGCGACCGCCCGCGGGTGGCCGCCGCCGCCGAGCAGATCACCGAACACCTGCTGGCGGAGCCGCCGGCGGGCGGGGTGCTCGCCCAGGCGGTGTGGGAGCGCCTGGCGGCCCAGGTCGAGCGCACCTTCGACGCCGAGCATCCCGGCTACGCCTGGAACCAGGAGCGCGCGCCCAAATTCCCGCCCAGCCAGCTGCTCGCCCTGCAGCTGGCATCGCGGCGCGCGGACTGGGGCGAGCGCGCCGGGGCGGTGCTGGAGGCGATGCAGGATGCTGGGCTGCATGAGCGCGTGGGCGGCGGCTTCCACCGCTACAGCGTCGACCGGCGCTGGCGGTTGCCGCATTTCGAGAAGATGCTCTACGACAACGCCCAGCTCATCGCCGCCTACGCCATCGCCGGTCGCCAGCTCGATCGCCCCGATTTCCTGCAGAGTGCGCGCAATGCCGGCGACTACCTGCTGCGCGACCTGCGCGTGGTCGAGGACGGGCGCTTCCTCGGTTATGCCGCGGCGGAGGACGCCGACGACCCCGGCGGCGAGGGCAGCTTCTATGCCTGGAGCCCCGAGCAGCTGCGCGCCGCCCTCGGCGAGGAAGCCGCCGCGCCGCTGATCGCCGCCTGGGATCTCCACCCCGGGCAGCGCGCGGCAGGCCATGGTGGCCACCTCGAGCCGGTGGTCAGGCACATCCCGCACCCACGCGGGGCGACGGACGGGGTCGGGGCGCGGGCAACCACCGTGGCCGCTCGCCAGAGCGCACGCGCGCGCTGGGAGGAGGTGCTGCCCACCCTGCGCGCGGCGCGTGCCAGCCGTCCGCGGCCCGGGCGCGACGACAAGGTCCTCACCGACCAGAACGCGCTCGCGCTCGAAGCCTTCGCCGTGCTCGCGCGCCTGAGCGGGGAGGAGCGCTTCCTCGCCGCCTGCCGCGAGCTGTGCGCGGTGCTGCTCGCGCGCCACGCCCCCGGCGGGCTGCTGCGCCTGCCCGCCCGTCCGGCCTACATCACCGACTACGGCGCCCTGGTCGCCGGGCTGTGCGCCGCCTTCGACTGCCTCGGCGATCCGGCCCTGATCGCGGGCGCGCTGCGCGTCGCCGAGGAGGCGGTGGCGCTGCTGCGCGCGGAGGACGGCGGCTTTTACACCACCCCGGCGGGGCGCGGCGATCTCGTGCGCCGCGGGCGCGAGACCACCGACAACGCCGCGCCGGCGGGGCAGAACTCCCTCGCGCTCGGCTTCATCCGCCTGTGGAACATCACCGGCAGCGGACGCTGGCGCGCCTTCGCCGAAGGCATCTTCTCCGCCAGCGCCGAGACCGCGCTGCAGGCGCCGAGCGCCTGCGCCACCCTGCTCACCGCCTGGCTGCAGGCCGGACGCGGCCATCTCGTGGCGGTGGTCGCCGGCAATGAGGACGACCCCGCCACCCGGGCCCTGCTCGCCTGCTGCCGGCGCGCCACCCTGCCCGGGCTGGCGGTGGTGCCGGTGGCGCGCTGCGCTGGCGAGGCCTGGAGCTGCCTCGAAGGGCGGCGGGATCTCACCGCACCACAGGCGCTGATCTGCCTCGGTCATGCCTGTCTGGCGCCGGCGACCACGGTCGCCGAGTGCGAGGAGCGCCTGGCGGCGGCGGAGCGCGAGCTGGTGCTCCCCGGCACGGCGGCAGCGCCGTCCGCCGAGGCGCCGCCATGAGCCGGGAGGGTGGCGCCGGGCCCCGCTGAGGGCGACCAGCGCCTGGCGCACGGGCCCGTTCAGCCATGGGTGCCGTCCGAGCCGCGCTCCGGAGGCAGCGGCTCGAGCGCCTGCGCAGCGGTGCGGTTGGGGCAGCCGGCGGCGCCGACCCCCTCCGGACGCGCCCAGCGCACGGCATTGCGCAGCACCTGCTGTACCACCGGGTGGTGGTAGGTCGGATAGGTCTCGTGGCCGGGGCGGAAGTAGAAAATCTTGCCCGCGCCGCGCCGATAGGTGACCCCAGAGCGAAAGGCCTCCCCTCCCTGGAACCAGCTCAGGAACACCACTTCGTCGGGATTGGGGATGACGAAGGGCTCGCCATACATCTCTTCGTGAGCGAGGTCGAACCAGGTACCGGGCAGGCCCTGGGCGATGGCATGGCCGGGGTTGCACACCCACAGCCGTTCGCGCTCGCCGGCCTCACGCCACACCAGGTCGCAGCTGGTGCCGAGCAGGCGGCGGAAGATCTTGGAATGGTGGCCGCTGTGCAGCACGATCAGGCCCATGCCATTGAGCACGCGCGCTTGGACGCGGTCGACAGTGGCCTCGCTGACCTCGTGGTGGGCAGCGTGCCCCCACCAGGTGAGCACATCGGTGCGCGCGAGCAGATCAGCACTCAGGCCCTGCTCGTCCTGCTCGAGGGTTGCGGTGACGGCACGGATGCCGGCATCCTGGTTGAGCGCAAGCGCGACGCAGGCGTGCATGCCACCAGGGTAGATCGCCTGCACCTGCGGCAGCCGGCGGTCGTGGACGTTCTCCCCCCAGACGGTGCAGCGGATCGGATCCATGGTGCTTTGCATGCTCCAGGCTGCCACACAGTCGTGAATGGCAGTGCCCCCACGCTAATCGGCAACCTGGCAATGGCCATGAGCGATAATGTTCCAGCGACGACAAAAACTGTATGTGGGCACGATCACGACGTGCGGGAGCTCAGCATGGTAGTGGCGCAACTGCCAACTGACCACGTTCGAGCTTGACCAAAGCGTCTTGTGTATACATTGTAATTACCAACTCCGGAAAGGGCGAATTATGCATGCTTTCCTGGTCAAAATCGGTAATTCACATGGAGTCCGCCTCCCCAAAGCGGTAATTGAACAGGCCGGGCTCGAGAAAGATCTCGATCTCGAAGTTGTCGATGGCGCTGTGATCATCCGTTCCCAGCGGCACATCCGCACAGGATGGGCTGAAGATGCTCGCCGTTGCCGCGAAGAGAATGATGACCAACTCGGCGATTGGGACGTAACGTCCGGCGAATTTCCAGGAGAGGGGCCGTGAAAAGACATGAAGTGTGGCTGGTCAATCTCGATCCGACCATTGGCAGTGAAATGCAGAAGACTCGTCCAGCTGTGATCGTTTCGCCGAATGAACTCAATGCGCATCTCAATACCGTCGTCATCGTCCCGATAACCTCTGGGCGCTCATTTCGCTTCCGTGTGGCTACCAAGATCCAAGGCAGGGACGGTGCTGCGGCTATAGATCAGGTTCGCACTGTCGACAAGCGCCGTCTGGTGAAGCGACTTGCCGTTTTGAAGGAGGAGACCGCAGCTGCAGTACTGTCTTCCTTGATTGAATTGTTCACGCCCTGAGTCCGGTCGCTTTGGCGATTGCGATGAGCGGAGGGACCGGATTCAGCCGCCTTATCCCTCACATAATCCCTTAATCCTCACTCATGGTCACACTGCCCGCTCGAGTCCAGCTGGGAATCTGCTCATGCGGTCGGCGCGCACCCGTAGACGATCGTGCATTCGGATTCAGTATGGTTGGCGGAAAATCGATGTTAATGTCCGCGTCCCCGCCGACGTCTTCCCGCATGCGCGCCGCCAAC
>JAYVMM010000644.1:0-6114 GCA_043758975.1 Planctomycetota bacterium
CCGGGAGTGAGTCGGGAATCACCCCTGTACCCCACCCAACCCCACACTTGCACGAAAACCTGCACGGCGAATTATTAATCAGTTTCGCTGAAATAAAAAACCCCGTAAGTCTTTCGAGTTACGGGGTTTATCTGGCTCCCCGGGGAGGATTCGAACCTCCGACCAATTGATTAACAGTCAACTGCTCTACCGCTGAGCTACCAGGGAATGCGATGGCGGGCTTCGATGATGCGGGATATGCTGTGCTGTCAAGGAGTTGGCGTCTGGCTCGCTTACGCGTCCTGGCGCCCCCCGTCAGTCCACCGTTGTCACTGGAGATCCCAGGGTTCCGGCGTGCACGGCTTGGGGGGCTGGTCGTCCGTGCGCACAGCGAAGCTGGTCGCCCCGGTGCGCATCATCTCCTCCAGGTAGGGACGGCAGCCCCCGCAGCCCAGACCGCAGCTGGTCTCCAGGCTAACCTCGGCGGCGGTGCTCCAGCCGTTACTGCGCGCGAGCTGGAGCAGCTCGCTGAAGGTCCTCTGGTAGCAGACGCAGCGGGTGACGGCCATACGGTTTGGCCATGTAGTAGACCGCGACCCCGCAAGGGGAAGGGGCGAATCACCGTCGCCGTACGGCGACAGACCCGCTTCCCGCCCGCCCGACGCCAGCGCGCCGCCATGGGAATTGTCCCGTCTAGCGGAATACCTCGGCGGAGAGGTAGCGGTCGCCGCGGTCGCAGGCGATGAATACCACCACCCCGCGCTCGAGCGAGCTGGCGACCTGGAGCGCGCCCCAGCACGCTCCGCCCGAACTCGGGCCGGTGAACAGTCCGACCTCGCGCGCCAGCCGGCGGGTGGTCTCCTCGGCCTCGCGCTGGGAGATGTCGATGATGCGGTCGACGCGCGCGGGCTCGTAGAATTTCGGCAGGTAGGCCTGCGACCAGCGCCGTATGCCGGGGATCTGGCTGCCGTCCGCCGGCTGGCAGCCAATGACCTGCACCTGGGGATTGCGCTCCTTGAGATAGCGGCTGGTGCCCATGATGGTGCCGGTGGTGCCCATGGCGGAGACGAAATGGGTCACCTCGCCGGCAGTGTCGCGCCAGATCTCCGGCCCGGTGCCGCGGTAATGCGCGAGCGGATTGTCGGGATTGGCGAACTGGTCGAGCATGTGGAAAGCGTCGCCGCGACCGGCGCTCTCCTGCACCTGCGCCGCGGCCCAGTCGCGCGCGACCTCCATGTTGCCGTCGACGAGATGCACGGTGGCGCCGAAGGCCTTCATGGTCTGGGTGCGCTCGACGGTCAGGGTGTCGGGCATCACGAGATGCATCTCCACCCCCACCGCACGCGCGATCATCGCCAGGGCGATGCCGGTGTTGCCGCTGGTTGCCTCGATCAGGCGCATGCCCGGGCGCAGCAGCCCGCGCTCGCGCGCGCCCAGGATCATGCCGCGCGCGGCGCGGTCTTTCACGCTTGAGGCGGGATTGCTGCCCTCGCACTTGGCGAGCAGGCGAACGCCTGCTCGCCCAACCAGCGCTGAGATGTCGAGCAGGGGGGTATTGCCGACCAAGTCCAGCAGAGAGGGCATCGCAACCTCGCGGCTGACCAGCATGGCCGCATGGCGGTGTGGTCCAGTCCGGATCGCCGCGCGCACAGCGTCAACCAGGCAGCGGCGCCCGCCCCTGCGCAGGGTTGCCGCCCCCAGTTCGCGGCTATCCTCGGGCGGCAGCCCCCGTGAGCAGCCGGAGCCGAGCATGCGTACATCCCTGCGCCCCGCCTCCGCCGTCATGGCCGTCAAGGCCGCCATGCTCCTGTTCGCCTGCGCCGCGCTCGCCCTGCCCGCCGACAACGCTGGCGGCAAGCTGGTGCTCGGGCCGATGTTCGGCCACACCACCGACACCTCGACCACGCTGTGGCTGGCCACCCGCGTGCCGCTGCCGGTGAGCGCCACCTTCAAGGCGCCGGACGGATCCGAGCTCACCGCCTCAGGCGAAACCGCGCAGATCGTCGAGATCGGCGGCCCCACCACCACCACCATCGCGGTCGGCACGCTCACTCTCAGCGGGCTCAAGCCGCGCACCACCTATGCCGGCCAGGTCGCCATCGACGGCGATGCCCTGCGCCTGGTGCTCAACCTCACGACCTTCCCGGCCGCCGACCAGCCGACCCATCTCCGCCTGGCGCTGGGCTCGGGCGCGAGCACGCAGAGCGACCGCCAGCAGTGGATCTGGCAGGCGGTCTTCGACGCCCACCCGGATGCGCTGCTGGTGCTGGGCGGCAGCAATTTCCTCATGCCGGGCACCCCCAACGACTGGGAGGACCCCGCGCGCATGGCCTTCCGCGCCGCCGAGCTGCGCGGCCTGGCCTCGATCCAGCTGGCGCTGCGCAGCGTGCCCTACTACGCGCTGTGGGACGACCGCGACTACGGTTCGCCCGACAGCAACAAGGCCTTCCCGCTCAAGGGCGACGCGCTGCGCCTGTTCAAGGCCTTCACCGCCAACCCGGGCTACGGCAGCGACAAGACCGAGGGCATATGGAGCACCTTCCGCTACGGCCGGTACCAGCTCCTCCTGCTCGACGACCGCTCCTGGCGCGATCCCGAGGACAAGGCCAACGGCCCAGGCAAAACCATGCTCGGGGCGGCGCAGAAGACCTGGCTCAAGCGCACGCTCAAAGCCAGCACCGCGAAGGTCAAGGTGATCGCCAACGGCTGCCAAATGCTCGGCAGCTACACCAGCTTCGCCAGCTTCGACAAGTACCCCGATGAGCGCGCCGAACTGCTCGCCTTCCTCGACCAGGAGCGCATCGACGGCGTGGTCTTCGTCTCCGGCAACCGCCAACTCGCCGAACTGCAGAAGCTCGAGCGCCCCGGCGCCTATCCGCTCTACGACCTCACCACCTCGCCGATGGCGGCGCCGATGACCGCGGCGGGGGTGCAGGAGGTCAACCCCATCCGCATCAACAGCACTAGCCGCAGCACCAACTTCGCCCTGCTCGACATCGACGACAGCGTGCCGCCGGGCACCATGACCTTTCGCATCAACGACAACCAGGGCACCCAGGTGTTCAGCCGCACCATCAAGCTCGATGAGCTGCGCTATCCGGCCAAGCCCTGACCCGGCCAAGCCCTGACCCGGCCAAGCCCGAACTCAGCTTCACCCCGGCAGCGCACCGGCGGCGCCGGTCACCGCGAGCGCCTCGCCGGCGAGGTAGAAGCTGCCGGTGATGCAGAGGTCGAGGCCTGGCGGCTGCGCGGCGATGGCGGCGCCGACGTCGTCGAACCAGCGCCATGCCGTCGCCGCCGCCGGCCACTCCTCTGGGCCGCGCGCGCGCGCCGAGCGGTAGCCGCAGCGCACCACCGTCAGCGCGCGCGGCAGCGCGGCGAGCACCTCGTCGACCTCCTTGTCGCGTCCGAGGCCGAGGATCAGCCGCCAGCCCGCGCCCAGCCGGCGCGCCGCCACCGCCAGGGTGGCGGCGACGCTGGCGCCGTTGTGGGCGCCGTCGACCAGCAGGCGGCGACCGCCGTGGGTCAGCTCCTGGCAGCGTGCACTGAGGCGGGCGGTGGCGAAGCCCTCGTCGCGCGCGGCGGGGTCGAGGGCGGGCGCGACCACGCGCAGGGCGGCGGCGGCGGTGGCGGCATTGTCCTGCTGGTGGTCGCCGAGCAGGGCCAGCCGCCAGGGGCGCGGCGGGCGCTGCACCCAGCAGGCGGCGGCGGTGCTGCCGCTCAGCGCCCGCCACAGGGCGAGCGCCGCCGCCGGCGCCTGCGGCGCGATGATCAGCGGACGGGCGGGGCGGGCGATCGCCAGCTTCTCGCGCGCGATGTGCAGGAGGGTGGGGCCGAGCACATCGCGGTGGTCGTGCGAGAGCTGGGTCAGCACCGCCACCGCGCAGTCGAGCGCATTGGCGCAGTCGAGCCGCCCGCCCAGGCCGACCTCGAGCAGCAGCTCGGCGCCCGGGCGGTCGGCACACAGCAGGCAGGCGATGGCGAAGGTGCGTTCGAAGTAGGTCAGCGCGAGGCGGTGGCGGATTTCCAGGCGCGCGACCGCGTTGGCGCAAGCGGCGATGGTGGCGGCGTCGGCGACCTCGCCGTCGAGGCGCCAACGCTCGAGCACGCTGGAGACATGTGGGCTGGTGAAGGCGATGGTGGCGCGCCCGCCCGCGCGCAGTGCGCATTCGATCAGGCGCAGGGTGCTGCCCTTGCCCTTGGTCCCGGCCACCGTGCAGGGCGCCGGGGGGGGCGGCAGCAGCGCGAGGAAGGAGCGCATGCACTCGAGGCGGATGGCATGGAAGGTGCCGTCGCGCTCGTGGTGCACCGCCTGCGCCAGCCACTGCTCGATGGCGGCGGCGCTGGCGGCGATGGGGTCGGCCATGGGCGGGACTCTAGCGCCGGCGGCGGAGCGGGAAGCCCTGCCCGCCCCCCGGCACACCCGCGGAGGGGGCGCGCAGAGCGTCCTTGGCAGGCCTGGAAGCAGCCTACACTGCGGCGATCATGGCGCGTGCGACACTGCAACTGAAGCTGGGCAAGGGCGATCTCATCGGCGGCAAGTTCGCGGTGGTGAAGAAGCTCGGCGAGGGCGGCTGCGGCTCGGTCTACCGCTGCAAGCCGGCCAAGGACGGCGATCCCGAGGTCGCGGTCAAGGTGCTCGAGAACGCCAGCGACCTCGCGCGCTTCAAGCGCGAGGCCAAAGTCCTGGGCGCGATCCGCAACCAGCATGTGGTCAAGCTGATCGAACGCGGCACCCATGAGGGCCATCCCTACCTGGTGCTCGAATTCATGGAGGGCGGCAGCCTGCGCGAGCTGATGGACAGGGCGGTCAAGCTCGAGGCCGAGGCGGCCGCGTGGGCGCTGGTGCAGGCGGTGCGCGGGCTGCGCGCCTCGCGCACGGTGCACCGCGACCTCAAGCCGGAGAACCTGCTGATCGGGCGCGGGGTCAACGGGCGCGGCACCGAGCTGTTGGTGGGCGACGCCAAGAAGGGCGCGGTGGTCAAGGTCGCCGACTTCGGCCTGGCCAAGCACCACGATCCCACCGCCACCCGCCTGACCAACACCGGGCAGGTGATGGGCACCCCGGTCTACATGAGCCCGGAGCAGTGCCGCAATACGCGCACGGTGAACTTCCGCAGCGACATCTACTCGCTCGGCATCATCCTCTACGAGATGGTGGTGGGCCGCCCGCCGTTCGACGCCAACAACGCCTACGACATCATGGCCAAGCACTGCAACGACGAACCCAAATTCCCGCGCATGGACCCGCGCATCAAGGCGGTGTGCGAGAAGTGCCTGGCCAAGGCGCCCAAGTCGCGCTACCTCTCGCTCTACGCGCTGGAGAGCGACCTCGCGAAAATCGCCGGCCTCGGCGAGCCGGAGAAGGACGGCCCGGCGATCACCTGGATCGTCATCCTGGTCGGCCTGGCGGTGCTCGCCGGCCTGGGCTGGGTGATGCGCGACCAGCTGCACGATCTGCTGCTGCCCTACTGGCGCAACTTCACCCGCTGAGCGGGCGCCCCCTCGCCCCGGCGAGCTCAGGCCTGCTTGCGCTTCTTGATGCTGAGCTTGGGCTCCTCGATCATCACCACGCTGTGCGCCTCGACCGAATGGGTCAGCCACACCTTGCCGCCGATGATGCTGTGGTGGCCGATGCGCGTGCCGCCGCCGAGGATGGTCGCGCCGGCGTAGACCGTGACATGGTCCTCGAGGTCGGGGTGGCGCTTGTTGCCCTGGCCGCGCTGGAGGTGGCCTTCGCGGTCCTTGGCGGTGGGATTCCAGGCGCCGAGGGTGACGCCCTGGTAGAGCACGCAATGCGCGCCGATGGTGCAGGTCTCGCCGATCACCACCCCGGTGCCGTGGTCGATGAAGAACGACTCCCCGATGGTCGCCCCGGGATGGATGTCGATGCCGGTGCGGCTGTGCGCGACCTCGGTGAGCATGCGTGGCAGCAGCGGCACCCCGAGGCGGTAGAGGCGGTGCGAGAAGCGCTGGATGGCGAGCGCCTCGATGCAGGGGTAGCTGAGGATGATCGAGCCGCGGTCGGCGGCGGCGGGGTCGTTGGCGAAGGCGGCCTCGACGTCGGTGATGAGCAGGTCGAGCACCCCCGGCAGGTCGTTGACCGCAGCTGCGGCGAGCGCGCCAGCGCGCGCC
>JAYVMM010000645.1:0-5318 GCA_043758975.1 Planctomycetota bacterium
GTTCTTGTCCGAGGACCGGCCCTGGTTCGGCGGTGCGGCGGTGACCGGCTGCGTGCGCCCGGAGCGGTTGCTCATCGAGCGCGATCCCGCCGGCCCGGCGCTGGTTTCCCGCTCGTCCTTCCATGGCGCCTACTGCGCGCTCGAGGCGACCCGCCCGGCGGACGGCTGTAAGCGGACCTTCCTCCACCGTCCGCTCGATCCGCTGCCGTCCGGCGAGCGCGTGCGCCTGACCGTCAGCCCGGCGCCGCCGGCGGGGCTCGCCGCCCTGCCGCTGATGGGCCTCATGTTCATGCTCCTCTCCTTCGCCCTGGCCGGCTGCGGCGAGGTCCAGCCGCTCGCCTTTAAGGAGGAGCGCAGCTGGACCCTGCCGCCGGTGGCGGCGACCCTGCCGGCGCCGCGCGGGCTGGGCCGCCTGGGCGACGACCAGGTCCTGGTCCTCGACACCGCCGGGCGGGTCCTGGTCTACGACGGCGCCGGCACGCTGGTCCGCCAATGGACCATGCCGGCCTACGACGTCGGACGTCCGGAAGGGGTGGTGCAGCTGGCCGACGGGCGCATCGCGGTGGCCGACACCCACTACCACCGCGTGGTGCTGTTCAACGCCGACGGCACCCTCAATGGCACCATCGGCAGTGAGGGCACCGGACCGGCGCAGTTCCTCTTCCCCGTCGGGGTCGCCAGCGATCCCTCCGGGAACCTCTATGTCTCGGAATACGGCGGCAACGACCGTGTGCAGAAGTTCTCGCCCACCCTGACTCCGCTCGCCAGCTTCGGCGGCTTCGGCATCCAACCCGGGAAGTTCCAGCGCCCGCAGGGCGTGGCCTGGCACCAGGGCCGGGTCTATGTCGCCGATGCGATGAACAACCGCCTGCAGGTGTTCAGCGACCAGGGCGCCTTCATCGGCGTGGTGGGCGGTGAGCATCCGCCTGAGCTCGATCTGCCCTACAACCTCGCGCTCGCCGCCGACGGCAGCATCACCACGGTGGAATACAGCGGCAACCGCATCACCCGCCTGGATGCCCAGGGCGGGGTCATCGGGCGTTACGGACGGGCGGGATCGGGCGAGGGCCAGTTCGCCACCCCGTGGGGGATGACGGTCGACGCCAAGGGCCGGGTGTGGGTGGCCGATACCGGCAACCGCCGGCTGGTGGAGCTCCTGCCATGAGCTTCACACCTTTCCTGCGCGCGCTGCGCGTGCTCTTCCCGGAGCCGCGCCGGGCACTTTCCCGCCTGGCGGTGGTGCCGTTGGCGGCCTTCCTGCTGGTGGTGGCGGTGGCGGTGGTGGTGCTCGAGCGCATGCAGCTGGTGCGCTTCGCCGCGCCCTGGGCCTTCGCCTGGCTGGCGGTGACGCCGTGGATCTGGTGGCTGCACGCCGCCGGCTGGGGCGGGTTGCACGGAGCGCGTGCGGTCCTCGCCCTGCTCGTCCGCTTGCTGCTGATCGCGACCCTGGTCGCGGCGCTGGCCGAGCCGCGCTCGGTGCGCACCTCGGACGACCTCTGCCTGGTCTACTGCTTGGACGCCTCGGATTCGATCGGCGATGGCGCCAGCGGCCAGGCCCGGCAGTGGATGCTCGAGACGGTGGGCGCCAAGCCCAAGCAGGATCAGGCCGGCCTGGTCATCTTTGGGCGCGACGCCGCGGTTGAGCTGCCGCCCAGCCACGCCTTCCCCTTTCAGACCTTCACCACCCGCGTCGCCCACGACGGCACCGACATCGAGAAGGCGCTGATGCTCTCCGCCGCGGTGCTGCCCGACGACCGCCCGGGGCGCATCGTGCTGATCTCGGATGGCGTCGCTACCCAGGGCAACCTCGAACGCGCGCTCGACGAGCTGGTGCGCCGCAACATCGCGGTCGACGTCCTGCCGGTGCAGTATGACCACGATCAGGAAGTGTGGGTTGAGAAGCTCGAGCTGCCGCGCCAGGTGCGCCCGGGCGAGACCTACGAAGCAGCGGTGGTGCTCGGCAGCCTGCAAGGCGGCAATGGCGAGCTGGTGCTGCGCGAGAACGGCAAGGAGACCGCGCGCCAGAAGATCGCCTACCATGCCGGCAAGAGCCGCTTCACCCTGCCGCTCTACCTGCGCGGGCCGGGCTACTACGAATATGTCGCCACCATCGAGCCGGCGCCGGGCATGGACTCGCTGGCTGAGAACAACAGCGCGATGGGTTCGCTCTACCTCGAGGGCGAGGGCCGGGTCCTGGTGCTGACCGACCCCGACGGCGATCAGGCCGACAGCATCTCCCTGGTCAGGGCGATGCGCCAGACCAACCGCCTGATCGAGGTCAAAAGCGCCTTCGACTGCCCCGACGACGAACTCGCCCTGCGCCCCTACGACAGCGTGGCGCTGGTCAACGCGCGCGGCGATGCGCTCAACGCCGCGCAGCAGCAGGCCCTGCATGATGCGGTCTACAACCTCGGCGTCGGTCTACTCATGGTCGGCGGCAAGAACAGCTATGGCCCGGGCGGCTGGAACCACACCCCGGTCGAAGAGGCGCTGCCGGTGAGCATGGACATCACCCAGCGTAAGATCATGCCCAAGGGCGCGCTGGCGATCATCCTGCACACCTGCGAATTCGGCGACGGCAACACCTGGGCCAAGCGCATCACCAAGCAGGCGATCCGCGTGCTGGGCGCTCGCGATGAGGTCGGCGCGATCGACTACGATCAGACCGGCAGCGACAAGTGGATATTTCCGCTCACCCCCGCCGGGCAGTATGACCAGATCGAGCCGATGATCGAGAGCGCCGCGCCTGCGGACATGCCGAGCTTCGTCAGCACCATGACCATGGCTTTGAAAGGCCTGACCGCGAGCGATGCCGCGACCAAGCATCTCATCATCATCAGCGACGGCGACCCCTCGCCGCCGCCACCGACCCTGATGGATGCCTTCATCCAGGCCAAGATCAGCGTTTCGGTGGTCACCGTCTTCCCGCATGGCAACACCGAGGTCCCGGGCTTCCGCGCCATCGCGAATGCGACCGGCGGACGCGCCTACTTCCCGCAGGACGCCAGCCGGCTGCCCGCCATCTTCATCAAGGAGGCCAAGACGCTCAAGCGCAGCCAGATCCAGAATGTCACCTTCACCCCCAAGGCGGGCTTCCCCTCGGCCATCCTCAAGGGCATCAGCGCGGTCCCGCCGCTGCACGGCTACGTGCTGACCACGCTCAAGGGCCGCGCCCAGGGCATCCTCAGCGGAGCGCCGCAGGACGAGGACAGCCCGCTCTTGGCGACCTGGCGTTACGGCGTCGGCGCCGCCGCCGCCTTCACCGCCGATCTGGCGCCCAATTGGGGCGTCGACTGGGTGCAGTGGAATCGCTACCAGGCCTTCGTCGAACTGCTGCTCAAGGCCATCGGGCGCGGCGAGCAGCACAGCGACCTCAGCCTGGTGGCCGAGGCCGAGGGCGAGCGCGGCGTGGTCACCATCGAGGACCACCATGCCGACCCCGGCTTCCTCGCGGTGCAGGCGACCATCGTCAAGCCGAGCGGTGGCAGCTCCACCATCGATCTCCGGCAAATCGGCCCGGGCCGCTACCAGGGTGCCTTCCCGCTTGAGGGCAAGGGCCGCTACCAGGTCATGGCCGCAGGCGCCAGCCTCGCCGAAAAGGCGGGCGAGCGGCGCAGCGAGCGGGTGGTGGGCGGCTTCATCGTCGCCTACTCGGCGGAGTACCTGCGCTTCCGCGCCGATCCCCTGGTGCTCTCGCACATCGCCGACCGCACCGGTGGGCGCGTGCTGGGCGGGCGCGAGGGCGGGGCCGAGCTCTATGGGGTGGCGCACCCGCCGCGCGCCAGCTCGCAGCCGGTGTTCGCCATCGTCCTGGTGATCCTCGCCTGCCTGCTGCCGCTCGATGTGGCCCTGCGCCGGGTGCAGATCGATGTCGCCGCCCTGTTCGCCCGCCTGCGCCGCAAGCCGGCGCCGACGAGCACCGCGACCATGGGCGCACTGCTCAGCGTCAAACAGCGCATCGCCCCACCGCCGCGTGCCTCGTCACCGGGCGCGCCCGCGCCGGGCGTCCGTCCGCCTCCCCTGCCTATGTCGCCGCCCGCTCCGTCCTCAGCGCCGCTGCCGCCGCCTCCGCCCGCCGCCGCCAAGGCCCCGCCGCCCGGAGGCTCGATGGCCAGCCGCCTGCTCGAGGCCAAGCGCAAGCGCCAGAGCAACGATGAGGACAAGAGCTGAAATCATGCCGCCATCCCGCCTTTCTACCCAACTGCTTTTCACACCGCCGCCGCCGCCACCGCCACCACACCGCCACGCCACGCAAGCAAGGACCCAGCCATGACCGACGCCCCGCAGTTCGAAGCCGAGATCCAGCGCTTCAAGGCCGAGTTGGAGGCCGCCCGCGCCGAGATTGCCAAGGTCATTGTCGGGCAGGCCCACGTCGTCGAGGGGGTGCTGACCGCGATGCTGTGCGGCGGCCACGTCCTGCTCGAAGGCGTCCCCGGCCTGGGCAAGACCGAGCTGGTCAAGGCGCTCTCGCGCGTGCTGGATCTGCAGTTCCGGCGCATCCAGTTCACCCCCGACCTGATGCCCGCCGACATCGTCGGCACCACCATGATGAGCTCGGGCGCCGGCGGTGGTTACCACCTCGAGTTCCGCCAGGGCCCGGTGTTCACCCAGCTGCTGCTTGCTGACGAGATCAATCGCGCCACCCCCAAGACCCAGTCGGCCCTGCTCGAGACCATGCAGGAGGGTTCGGTGACCACCGGCGGCACCACCCACCAGCTGGCGCAGCCGTTCATCGTCCTGGCGACCCAGAACCCGCTCGAGCAGGAGGGCACCTATCCGCTGCCGGAGGCGCAGCTCGACCGCTTCCTGTTCAAGCTCGAGGTGCCCTTCCCCAGCCGCGCCGAACTCAACGAGGTGGTCAGCCGGACCATCCTCAAACCGACCCTCGAGGTGAGCAAGATCATGGACGCAGGACGCATCCTGCGCCTGCGCTCCATCCTCGATCACGTGGTGGTCGCCGACTCCGTGCGCGACTACGCGGTCGGGCTGGTGGTGGGCACCCACCCCGCCGGCGGCAGCGCGCCCGAGCGCGTGCGACGCTTTGTGCGCTGGGGCGCCTCGCCGCGCGCGGCGCAGGCGCTGGTGCGGGCGGGACGGGTGCGCGCGCTGATGCAGGGCCGCGCCCACCTCGCCACCGCGGACATCCGCCATTTCGCCGTCGATGTGCTCCAGCACCGCGTCATCCTCAACTACGACGGTCAAGCCGAGGGCGTCGCGGTGCCGGCGCTGGTGCAGGAGATCCTGACCGAGCTGCCCGAGGCGGGGGCGGCATGAGCGGAGCGCCCGCCGGTCCTGCCGCCGCCCAGGGCGCGCGCCTC
>JAYVMM010000646.1:0-3707 GCA_043758975.1 Planctomycetota bacterium
CCCCCCCCCCCCCACTGACGGCGAGCGCCTAGGCCGCCCGGGCAATGAACAACGGACAATGACGGGTGCATGCACATCCGCGGTCCGGTCACCGGTCACCGCGTGCTCGGCGCGCTGAGCGGACTCGCGGAGTGGCCTTCAGCCGCTGACCGGAAGCCGGCAGCCGGTCACGGCATGGGCAGCGGTTTGCCGGTGCGCGCCGCTTCCCACCACGAGTTCATCACCGGGTAGTAGGCATCGTGCGGGCCCATGTGCCCGGAGGCGGGCATGACCAGAATGCGCTTGGGGCTGCTGATCTGGTCGAACATCGCGAACACCCCGGCGGGCGGGCAGGTGGTGTCGATCAGGCCCATGCCGACCAGCACCGGGCAGGTGATGCGGCGGGCGAAGTTGACCACGTCGTAGTAGGGAGCGGCGAGGCTGACCTTTTGCGCGTCCTTCTTGTTCCAGCTGTTGATCAGGTGCGGCCAGCCCGGTTCGCGGTTGACCAGCGCGCCGGTGTGGTCGCAGCCGGCGGGCACATTGGCGGTGACCGCGGTGACCGCCGGGTGCAGCCCGGCGGTGACCAGGGACTGCAGGCCGCCCTGGCTGCCGCCTTGCACCAGCAGGGTGGCCTTGTTCCAGTCCGCACGCTGGCTGAGGTAGTCGGCGCCGCGGTAGCACGACAGGTACATGCGCAGGAAGTACATGGTCTCGCGGTCCTCGGAACCGATCGCGGGATAGTCCTTGAGCGCGCCAGCGCTCTGCTGGTCGTAGAACTCCTTGGGCTGGTCGACCGGCAGATCGTGGGCGAGGATGTTGAGCACCAGCCAGCCGTTGGCGGCCGGCCCCACCGACCACTTCTTGTCCAGCGCGTAGACCCCGGCCCACTGCACCACCAGCATCGCCGGGCAGGGGCCCTCCGCGAGCGGACGCGCGAGATAGCCGTGGATCATGCTGCCGCGGATGTTGTCCATGGTGATCAGCCACAGGCCGACCTTGGGGTTGCCGGAATCGACCGTGGTGAGCACCGGGTTGGCCGGGACCTTCTGCAGCTCGGCGATCTTGTCTGCCCAGAAGGCATCGAAGTCGGCAGGCTTCGGCGCTGACACCGGGATCGCGGTCCACGCCACCGCCGCGCCGCCCAGGCTCTGCTTGCCGTCGTGGGCGATGCTCAGCAGCAGGGTACCAGGATGGTCGAGGCTGGCGGTGACGCTGGCGACGCCGGCGTTGAAGGCGAGGGTGCCCGTGGCGATCTCGTGCATCCCGCCGGCCTTGACCGTGTAGGCGAGATCGGCGGCGGCGGCGCCGGAGGCAGTGATGGTCCAGGTCACCGACTCGCCCTGCTGGTAGAGCCCATTGGCATGGTCGGCCACCACCTTCAGTTCGGTGGCCGGCAGGGCGGCGCCGAGCACGCTGGCGATGACCAGGGCGGCGAGGCGACAGGTGCGCTGGCTGACGGTGGCGGCGGTGGCGGCGGTGGCGACGTGGATCACGAAGCGCTCCAGGGCGGGTAGATGGGGCGGTGCAGGAGGAGGAGGAGATCGTACCTGCCGAGCCACCCGACATTGCCCGCCATCGCCGACCCTGCGTGCATTCTCGGGGAGCGCCGCGTAGGGGCCCTACCCTGCTCATCAAGTGCTTATACTGTTTGCATTTACAATGATAGTCCCGCGCGCGCGCCCCCGCATTTACCGCCAGCGCTCCGCCCAGCGCGTGGTCGGCGCCTCCACCGCGAGGTAGAGCAGCTGCGCCAGGAGGGCGGTGGCGGCGAAGTAGCAGGCGAGAAAGACCGCCGCTGCCGCGAGTGCCCCGCCGCCGGAAGCCCATGCCGGCGCCACCGCGCCGGCGAGCGTGAGCCCCACCCCGTGGATGACGTAGAGCGAATAGGAGCGCCGTCCGATCCAGGTCATCCAGGGCAGCGCGAGCGCACGGTGCAGCGGCGCCCAGCGGTAGGCGGCCAGGAACAGCGCCAGGCAGGCGCCGGCGACAAGCGGGTACTTGGCCAGCTGGAGCGCCCAGTGCGCCTCGCCGCTGTAGCCCAGCCACAACACCCCGGCGATGGCGGTGAGCACCCCCGCGGCCAGCACATGGCGCGCGCGCACCCCCGCTGCGAACGGCGCGAGGCCGCACAGCGCGACCCCGGCGCCGGCGGCCAGGCCGTCCAAGCGGGCGGTGAAGAAGTAGAAGCAATCCCAACCCGCAGCGAGCAGCAGGGCGCGCGAGGCGAGGCCGAGGGCGACGGCGGCGACGACCAGGCTGAGAGGGCGCGCGCGCAGCGACGGGATGGTGGCCAGCAGCAGCGGCCAGAGCAGGTAGAAGTGCTCCTCGATCGATAGCGACCAGTATTGCCCAGGGCCGACCGCGCTGCCGCCACCGTGCCAGGCCTCGTACCAATGGCTCTGGAAGGTGGCGTAGATGATGATGTCGCGCGCGCCGAAGGCGGGGCCGCACCAGGCGGCGAGCGCATAGAAGGCGGCGAGGCCGGCGCCGGCGGTGGGCAGGATGCGCACCGCACGCGCGAGCAGGAAGCGGCGGTAGGCGGCCAGGCCGCCGCCGGGCAGGGCGCGGCGCAGCAGCGAGGCGGTGATGAGGTAGCCGCTGATGACGAAGAACATCTCGACCGCGAGGTTGGCGGCCAGGCTGCTGCGCTCGACCACCGCGCGCGGCAGGTCGGGGATGCCGGCGACGCCGTGCCACAGCACCACGGTGAGCGCGCACAGCGCGCGCAAGCCGTCGATCCAACCGCTGCGCTCGCCGCCGGAGGCGGCGCCGGCCGCGCTCAGCACGCGCGCGGCGGGCGCGCCGGGCCGCAGGTGCAGGCTTCGGCGGCGGCGGGTACAAACCTGGCGGCTGGCATGGGGCGGCTCCGCAGCGACCCAGGGATTCAGGGGTCCAGCGCAGCCTAGGCTGCCCGCCGTAGGGAGGCAATACGCCGGCGCGTGCGCCCCCGTGGGCGTCCCGAGGCGGGGTTGCCGGGTCTGGTCGTCGCCAGCTGCAGCGACCGCGGCAGCAACCGCAGCGCCCCGGCGCCGCAGGCGCGCCTGGTGGTGGGCGGAGTACAAGAGTACTTACGTCGGGACATTGCGGACCCAGCATGCATGCGTGTCGACCGGCACCGTGGCCGGCCTGCTGGCCCGCCTGCGCCATAAGCGAACTTAACCGCCAGTGGACATGTTCACCGCTAGCCCGGCACCTGCCTCAGTGGCGGCGCACCGTGCCGATTGTACTTCAATTCTTCACCAAGCTCCGTAATCATGATGTGGCACATGGAAACCTTCGGCCTCACCCTCGCCCGCCTGCTGCGGGAGCGCAATTGCAGTGTCAGCTCCTGGGCGCGCTCGGTCGGCATCACCCAGGGCTATGCCTCGAACCTGATCCTCGGGCGGCGCAACCCGCCCTTCAACCGCGGCCTGGCCTGGGGCAAGCGCTTCAAGCTCAAAGAGATCCAGCTGCAGGACTTCCTCGACCAGGTTGCGCTCGCCCATCTCCCCGCCCCCTATCGCGCCCGCCTGCTGCGCCTGAAGGCCGAGAACGAGCGCCTACGCTGGCTGGTCAAGCGCCAGCGCCAGCCCGGCGCACGCGGGCTCTCACGGGCCACCGCCGCTGACGGCACGGCCAAATCAGCGCGCAGGCACAAGCGGGTCACCGCTGCCAACAAGGCCAAGCCGGCGCGCAGGCGCAAACGCGCTCGCCGGTAAACGCTGGGCGCTGGGCGCCGGCGAACG
>JAYVMM010000647.1:0-6425 GCA_043758975.1 Planctomycetota bacterium
GGGCGCGCCACCGTCACTGAGCCGGTATGGATGCCGAGGGTCGCTTCGAAGTGGTTGTTGTGGTCCGTCTTGAGCGAATTGATCATGCACAGGCTGTCGGCGCATTCGCCCAGGTGCGGGAACAGTTCGCTGATCTGCATGCCCGACTGGCCATGCGGGGTGAAGGCGAAGTCGGGGCGTTTGAGGAACTTGCCGTTAGGCGCCTTCTTGCCGGCATCGGCGATAAGCTTGGGCTTGTAGTCGAAGGTGTCGACGTGCGAGGCGCCGCCGCTCATGTAGAGAAAGATCACCCGCTTGGCGCGCGGCGCGAAGTGCGGCGCGCGGGGCGCCAGGGGGTCGGCGGCGGGGGCAGCGGTGGGGGGTTCGCCCGCGCGCAGCAGTTCGCCGAGGATGCCGGGCATGAGCAGCGAGCCGCCGACCAGCGAGCCCAGCAGGCGGCGACGCGACACGGCAGAGGTTGGCGGTAGCGGCATGGGGACCCTCAGTCGATGAACATGAATTCGTTGCTGGCGAAGAGCGCGCGCAGGTAGCTGGCGAGCGCCGGCAGCTCAGCGGCGGGATCCGGGCTCGCTGCGCGGTAGCGCTTGAGGTAGGCCTCGCCGGCGTCGAGCTCGGCGGCGGTGCCATGGCGGGCGAAGGCGAGGCGAATGGCGGCGTCGAGCCGGCTGCGCGCATCGGCGAGCCCGCCCAGGCGTTCGGCGAAGGCGGTCGACTGGGCGAAGACGAAGGGGTCGTTCATCAGGAACAGCGCCTGCAGCGGCGAGGTCGAGACCATGCGCTCCGGTGTGCTGGTACCGGTGTCGGCACCGTCGAAGACCGCGAAGAAGGGGTGTTTGCGGATGCGCTGCTGCATCACGTAGATGCTGCGGTGCAGGCTGTCGTAGACCGCAGCGAACTGCGCGTGCTGGGTGTAGTCCCAGCTGGCCACTGACGGAAAGGGGTGGGCGGTCGGGATACTGAGGTCGAGGCGTCCGCTCACGGACAAGATCGCATCGCGAATCTCCTCGGCCTCGAGGCGGCGGCGGGGGAAGTGCCACAGGGTGTCGTCGAGCGCATCGCGGGCGAGGCTGGCGGCATCGGTGGTGGTGCTGAGCTGCCAGGCGTGCGAGAGCATGATGGCGCGGTGCATGGCCTTGAACGACCAGCCATGGGCGATGAACTGGCTGGCAAGATGGTCGAGCAGGGCGGGGTTGTTGGGGGCGCGACCGCGGCTGCCGAAATCGGAGGGGGTGGCGACGATGGCGCTGCCGAAGTGGTACTGCCAGAGGCGGTTGGCCATGACGCGGGCGGTGAGGGGATTGCTCGGCGTGCTCAGCCAGCGCGCCAGCTCGAGCCGTCCGCTGCCCGCGCTATTGGCCGGCAGGCGCTGGCCGCCGAGGATGGTGAGGAAATGGCGCGGCACCACCTCGCCCTGCTTCTCCGGATCGCCGCGCTTCTGGAGATGGGCGTCGGCGACGGTGCCCTCGCTCACCGCGAAGGCGAAGGGCACCGGCTCGAGCAGCGCGGCGCGGCGCTTCCTGGCCTCCGCCAGCGCTTTCTTCAGCTCCTCATCGCTGCGCTTCTTGAATGGCGGCGGCGGCGGCTCGACCGCTGCGGGCTTGGCGGCCTCCGCCAGCGCGGCGGGTTTGGCCGGGGCGGGGGCGTCCGCCGGCTTGGCCTCCTTGGCCTCCTTGGCCTCCTTGACTTCAGCGGGCTTGTCCGCCGCCGCCTTGGCGGCGGCGAGGGCGGCCTCCTTGGCCGCGCGCCGCGCCTGGCGCACGCCCGAGCGCTCCTCTTCGAGCTGGGTGATCTCTTCCTCCACCGCCGCCAGCTGGTCTTTCTTGGGGCCGAGGATGGCCTCCAGTTCGGTGGGCGTGACGAGCGGCACCAGGCCGTGCGGACGGCGGTCCTCCTCGGAGCCCGGGAAGGGGTAATGGGTGCTGGAGAAGATGCCGTAGAGGCCGTAGTAGTCGCTACTCGGGATGGGGTCGAACTTGTGATCGTGGCAGCGTGCGCAGCCCACGGTCAACCCGAGCACCGATTTGCCCAGCGTGTCGATGGTGTCTTCGATGGTGAGGTACTGGTCGCGTTCCGGATTGACGCTGAAGCGCTTGGCGATGGCGATGAAGCCGGTGGCGATGGTGTGCTGCCGGAACTCCTCGGCGTTTGCTGAGGGCAGCAGATCGCCGGCGAGCTGCTGACGCAGGAACTCGTCGTAGGGCAGGTCGCGGTTGAAGGCATTGATCACCCAGTCGCGATAGAGGTGGGCTTCGGGCACCGGGTAGTCGGCGCTGTCACCGGCAGTATCGGCGTAGCGCACCAGGTCGAGCCAGTGCCGGCCCCAGCGTTCGCCATAGCGGGGCGAGGCGAGCAGGCGATCGACCACGGTGGCGAAGGCGGTGGGCGAGCTGTCGGCGAGGAAGGCGTCGAGCTCCTCGGGGGTGGGCGGTAGGCCGGTGAGGTCATAGGTGGCGCGCCGGAGCAGGATGCGCTTGTCCGCCATCGGCGCCGGCTGCACGCCCTGCGCCTCCATGCGCGCGAGCACGAAGCGGTCGATGTCCCCGCGCGGCCAGGCGGCATCCCTGACCGCCGGCGGCGGCGGGGCGGAGAGCGGCTGGAAGGACCAGAAGGACTTCGCCTGCTCGGGGTTGGTGCCATCGCCTTGGCGCTTCTGCGGCGCTGCCGCGGTCTCGCCCTCAGGGAAGGGCGCGCCCATGCCGATCCAGGTCGCCATGTCCTGGATCGCCTGGTCGTCGAGCCGCTTCTTGGGCGGCATTTGCAGGTCCTCATCGCCGTAGCGCATGGCCTTGATGACCAGGCTCTCCTCCGGCTTGCCGGGGACGATGGCGGGATGCTTGGATTCGCCGCCCTGGATCATCGCCGCGAAGGAGTCCAGGCGCAGCCCGCCCTTGAGCTTCTTGGCCTGATCGCTGTGGCATTGGAAGCACTGTTCGGAGAGCAAAGGCCGGATGCGGCGCTCGAAGAACTCGAGGGTGGCGCCGGTCGCCGGCGCCCGCGCTGCGGGTGGCGGTGGGCTGTCGGCACTCTGCAGCGCAACGAGCCCGAGCATGGCTACCGGGATGATCCGGAGAGCTCGCCGCAACATCCTGCTGTGCAATGGGGTAACGAGCATGGGGAGGGGCCCGCAGGTAATACCTGGCGGCATCCAGGCCGTTCACGGGGGATTTAAGCTGGAGGTGGTCGTGCCTGCAGGGGGTTGCCACGCAGGCCAGCCTTCTTGGCCAGGGCGAGCACAGCAAGGCTGGCGTCGGTCACGATGCGCTGCCAATCGGCCTCGCCGCGCGCGATGCGGTCGAGATCGGCTTCGAGACGGGCGGTGTAGCCGATGTCGATGAAGTTTCCGGTGAAGTGGCGGACCAGGAAGATGGTCAGCTGCACCCCGAGCTCGGTGGCGTGCAGCTTGCGCTTGTGCTCCTCGACGTATCCGCGCTCCAGGATGGTGCGCATGATCGCAGCATGGGTCGAGGGCCGTCCGATGCCGTCGTGGTCGAGGCGCTTGATCAGGCTGGCTTGGGTGTAGCGCGCGGGCGGCTTGGTGGTGCGCGCGAGCGCCTCGAGGTCACGCAGGGTGAGCGCGTCGCCCACCGTCAGCAGGGGCAGCTCGCCGCTGAACTCATCCTCGTCGCCGGCGGCGGCCTTCTTCTTGCCCCTGCCGCCGCTCTTGGGTGCGACCTCATCGGTGGCATCCTCGCCGGTCAGGCGGCGCCAGCCATCGAACAGCACGACCTTGCCCTTGGCCTGGAACACCCCCATCGCCTGCGCCGGGCCGCCGGGTGGCTGCCAGCTGCCCGGCGCGCAGTCGACCAGGATGGTGGTGAGCTGGTCGCGCCCGCTCGCCATCTCGCTGGCGACGAAGCGTTGCCAGATCAGGCGGTAGAGCGCCCCGCCGGGGGCATCCTTGAGCGCGTCGGCGCCGCTCTCGGGGTGGGTCGGGCGGATCGCCTCGTGCGCCTCCTGCGCGTTGGCCGACTTGCTCTGGTGCGGCACCGGCTGCCCCGGCAGGTAGGCGGCGGGAAAGGTTGTGGCGATCAGCGCACGCGCGGCCGCCACCGCCTCCGGGCTGAGCGCCACCGAATCGGTGCGGTGGTAGGTGATGTGGCCGTCCTCGAACAGCGATTGCAGGAGCTTCATGGTCGCGTCGGGGTTGAGGCCGAGGCGCACCGAGGCCGCCTGCAGCACGGTGGCGGTGACGAATGGCGCCGGCGGATGGCGTGCCTGCTCGCGCCGCTCGCAGGCGGCCACCTGCCACGGTTGGCGGCGGCACCACGCCACCGTCTTCTCGGCGATCTCGGTGCTGGTCAGGCGCTGCGCCAGGGGCTCGCCCTTCCAGGTCACCAGGCGGGCAGCGAAGGAAGGCGGCGAACCCAGGCGTTCGAGCTGGGCGCGCAGGATGAAGTAGTCGACCGCGTTGAAGCGCGCGATTTCCTGCTCGCGCTCCGCCACCAGTCGCAGCGCCACCGACTGCACGCGCCCGGCGCTGCGCGCCGCCGGCCCCACCTGGCGCAGGGTCGGGCTGACCAGCCAGCCGACCACACGGTCGAGCACCCGCCGCGCCTGCTGGGCGGCGACCAGGTCGAGGTCGAGGTCGCGCGGGCTGGCCACCGCGCGCTGGACCTCGGCTCGCGTGATGGCGTGGAAGGCGACGCGCCGGTAGCGCCGCGGTCCGAGCAGCTCGGCGATATGCCAGGCGATGGCCTCGCCTTCACGGTCGGGATCGGTCGCAAGCAGCACCTCCTCGGCGCGCTCGGCATGGCGGCTGAGTTCGCTGATGACGTCGCGGCTGCGCTCGATCGGCAGGTAGGTCGGCACCACCCGCCCGTCGCGGAAGTCGACCGCGAGGTCGCCGGCGGCGGGCAGATCGCGGACATGGCCGAAGGAGGCACAGACCAGATAGTCATCGCCGAGGAAGGCGCGGATCTTGCGCGTCTTGTTCGGGGATTCGACGATCACCAGCTTCATCGTCGCCGGTTGTAGCGCGCAGCATCGCCGCACCAGCACTGCCCGCCGGCCCGGCCCGGCCCGGCTGCGGCCCCCGGAGAGCCGGTACATCCACCAGCCGGCGGTTGTGGAGCCGCCACCAGCGTCCATCATGGCCGTGCGGTCGGGCGGGTGGGCGGTGCCCTGCCCATTTTGTGCACGCCATCGCCGGCACCCGCCGCCGAACCCCAGGATGGATCCAGCATGGTGACGTTGACGGATGTGGCCAAGGCTGCCGGCGTGAGCGTGGCCACCGCCAGCATGGTGCTCAACCCCGGCAAGAGCGCGGGCAAGGTCGGACCGGAGCGCGCCGAACGCGTGCGTGTGGCCGCCGCCCGCCTGGGCTACTTCGGCAACTACCACGCCCGTGCCATGCAGGTCGGGCGCGCCGAGACCATCGGCCTGGCCCTCGACTTCGGCGCAGTGGGCGACGAGCCCTCGCTCGAGCACCCGATGGGCGGCGAGTACTTCCACCACCTCACCATGGGCGTCGAGTCCTACACCCACTACATCGGCTTCAACCTCGCCCTCATCGGCCCCAGCAAGGAGGAACGTGGCGTCGGGCGCGGCGTGCGCCAGATCATGCAGCGGCGCCTCGACGGCCTGGTGGTGCCCGGGGTGCTGGTGCGCGACGAGCGCGGCAAGGCGCTCAGTGCAGGCCGTCCGCTGCCGGTGGTGGTGGTCGAGCACCCCGGCATCGGCGACCTCCCGGTGGTCGACTACGACGAGGTCCAAGGGCTCGCGCGCGCGCTCGCCCACCTCGCCGGGCTCTGGCACCAGGATCTGCTGTGGCTGGGGCCGGGCGAGGATTCCTACGGTGTCTCGCGCGAGCAGCTGTTCATCAAGCAGGTGTGGGATGCCGGGCTGCGCGGGCAGTCCTGCCGCTACCCCAAGCCGACCGGCGAATACCGCCGTACCGCCATCGCCGACTTTGCCCAGGCTGCGCTCGCCGCCCACCTCGCCAAGCCGCGCACCTTCACGGCGGTGATGTGCTACAACGACATCACCGCGGTGGGCGCCTATGCCGCCCTGCACGCCGCCGGGCTGCAGGTCCCGCGCGACGTCTCGGTGGTCGGTTTCGACGACTTCTTCGCCGGGATCATGCTGCCGCGCTTGACCACGGTCAGCCATATGCTGGTGCAAATGGGCCGGCGCGCGGCGGAACTGGTGATCGAGATGGCGGCCTCAGAGCAGGCGCTGATGGCGATGCGCGGCAAGCGCGAGGCGCTGGTGCCGGAGCTCATTGTGCGCGACAGCAGCGCACCGATGCGCGCGCCATAACTAGGACCGCATCCCGGTATGGTCAGGCGGCACCGGGCTGCGGGCCATCACCCACGCAGGCCATGCCGACCTCCGACCGGGCGGACAGCAGCTGGACGCCGCAGCATCAGCGCGCACCGGGAAGGCTCCATTACGGAATAGGATTCAGCGGACCACGGCCAGCCCGG
>JAYVMM010000648.1:0-3258 GCA_043758975.1 Planctomycetota bacterium
CGAGCTCGCCCCGCACCAGGTCTACGCCGCAGGCGATCTCGCCGACCCCAATGGCACCCACCGCCGCTGCCTGCTCGCGCTGCAGGCGGCGCTCAAGCGCTGCGCCAATGACCCGTGGTACGCCGGGAGCAGCTGCTGGCTCTACCGCGGCGGCTGGGACCAGTACCGCGCCGACGAGTTCGCGCGCGCGGTGCCGCTGTCGCCGGGCGATGTGCTGATCAAGCGGCAGGCCATCCTGCGCCACCAGTCGCAGAAGGACCGCATCATGTTCCCGGGCGACGATGCGCGCGAATTCTGGCAGCGCGCCGAGGACCGCACCAGTGACGCCGCTGCCGGGCTCAACCGCCTCGGCTTGCCGGAATATGCCGCGCTCGAGCTGTTCGCGGCGTGGAATCCGCAGGTGTGGCCGTGAGCGCGGTTGGCAGCGCGGTCGGCGAGGGGGTGATCCTGGCGCGTGGCCTGGGCACGCGCATGCGCGCCGCCGGTGGCGATCTCGATGCCGCCACCGCAGCGGTGGCCGACACCGGGGTCAAGGCGCTGATCCCCTTCGCGCGGCCTTTCCTCGACTACGTGCTGCACGACCTCGCCGAGGCCGGCATCCGCCGCGCGGTGGTGGTGATCGGGCCCGAGCACGAGGCGATGCGCGCGCATTGCCGGGCGCTGACCACCAGCCGCCTGGAGGTCGCGCTCGCGGTGCAGGAACATCCGCGCGGCACCGCCGATGCGGTGCTCAGTGCGCAGGCGGCGGTCAGCGGCCCCTTCCTGGTGCTCAATGGCGACAACCGCTACCCGCCTGGCGCCCTGCGCGCGCTCTGCGCCCAGGGCGCTCCGGCGCTGGTCGGCTTCCGGCGCTCCGGCCTGCTGCGCGGCAACATCCCGGCGGCGCGCATCGGGCGCTTCGCCGCCATTCGCGCCGGCGCCGACGGACGCCTCGACCGCATCATCGAGAAACCGGATCCGGCGCAGCTCGCCGCCAGCGGAGAGGATCCCGCCCTGAGCATGAACTGCTGGGCCTTCACCCAAGACATCTTCGCTGCCTGCCGGCGGGTTGCGGTGAGCGTGCGCGGCGAGCTCGAGTTGCCCGACGCGGTGGCACTGCTGGTCGCCGAGGGCGTGCGCTTCGCCATCGTTCCGGCCAAGGAGGCGGTGCTCGACCTCTCCAGCCGCGACGACATCGCCAGCGTGCGTACCGCCCTCGCCGGGGTGGCGGTGCGCCTGTGATCTCCCCCGCACGCCTCGCTGACGCCGGACTGGGCGGCCCCGCGCTCGTCGCCGCGCAGCAGCTGCTCGCGCGCGCCGCAGGCGCGCTCAATCAGGAGCCGGCCTACGCCTGGTGGGTGCCGGGACGGGTCGAGGTGCTCGGCAAGCACACCGACTACGCCGGTGGGCGGGTGCTCAACTGCGCTACCGACCTCGGCCTGGTGGTGACCGCGGTGGGCAACGACCGTCAGCGCCTGCGGGTTACGAGCGGCGGCGAGCGCTGCGACCTGCCGCTGAGCGCCGAGGCCGTAGCCAATGGCGGCTGGAGCACCTACGTCGCCACGGTGGCGCGCCGCCTCGCCCGCCACTTCCCCCCGCTTACGCACGGCGCCAACATCGCGATCGCCGCCAACCTGCCGCCGGCCGCGGGCATGAGTTCATCGTCGGCCTTCATCACCGCCCTCCACCACGCGCTCGCGGCGGTCAACCGCCTCGACCAGCGCGCCGATTACCAGCAGGCGATCCCCACCCGCGAGGACCTGGTGCAGTACCTCGGCTGCCATGAGAACGGTGCCGCCTTCCGCCACCTCGGCGGCGACGCCGGAGTCGGCACCGCCGGCGGCAGCCAGGACCATGCCGCGGTGGTGTGCTCGCAGAGCGGGCGGCTGAGCGACTGGTCCTTCAACCCCTTCCGCCGCCTCGCCAGCGTGGCGTGGCCGGCCCGCCTGAGCCTCTACGTGCTCGACAGCGGGGTGGCGGCGGAGAAGACCGCGGCGGCCCAGGGGCTGTTCAACCGCGTCTCGGCGCGCGCGCGTGCGGCGGTGGCGGCGTGGAACCGCGCCAGTGGGCGCGCCGACCCCCATCTCGGCGCCGCCCTCGCCGCCGGTGGCGGCGCCGCCCTGCTCGCCGCCATGCCCGACGACGACCTCGCGCGGAGGACCGGGCAGTTCATCGCCGAAAGCAGCGAGATCGTGCCAGGTGCATGCTCAGCGCTCGAGCGCGGCGACCTCGCCGCTTTCGGCGCGCTGGTCGCGCGCTCGCAGCAGCTGGCCGAGAGCGGGCTGGAGAACCAGGTGCCCGAGACGGTGGCCTTGGCGGGGAGCGCGCGCACGCACGGCGCGCTCGCCGCCTCGGCCTTCGGCGCCGGCTTCGGCGGCGCGGTGTGGGCGGCCTTCGCCGAGGGGGGTGGCGCCGAGGGCTGGCTGACGGACTACCGCCGGCGCTTCCCCGCGCATGGCGCGCGCGCCGCCCTGCAGCTGATCCACCCGGGCCCTGGGTGCACGCCTTTGCATGGCGATTAACCGGGAACCCCGGAGATGGTGGCACCATGACTGAAGCAGCTGCATCCGCCCCCCCGTCCTTGGACCTGCCGAGTGCGGTTGTGCGCTACCGCCGCTTGCTGCTGGCGATCGCCGGCATGGGCGGTGTGCTTTACGGCTTCGACCTCGGCATCATCGCCGCAGCCCTGCTCTACCTCGACAAGACCATCGAGCTGAGCGCGCAGCAGACCTCGAACATCGTCGCCGCCCTGCTCTTCGGCGGCATCTTCTCCGCGCTGCTCACCGGACTATTCTCCGACCTGCTCGGGCGGCGGCTGATCATCCGCATCAGCGCCTTGCTCTTTCTCATCAGCGTGCCGGTGATCGTCAGCGCAGACGGCTTCTACACGCTCGCCGCCGGACGCCTGCTGCAGGGCTTTAGCACCGGCATGATGATCGTGGTGATCCCGCTCTACCTGGCGGAATGCCTGCCGGCGGCGGCGCGCGGGCGGGGCATGGCGATCTTCCAGCTTATGCTCAATGTCGGCATCCTCTTCGGCAACGGGGTGGGCGCGCTGCTCACTACCCATGTCGAGGCGGTGGCGAAAGACAGCGCGGTGTCCGCGCATGATCTGCTGGTGGTCCAGGACCACGCCTGGCGCTGGATGTTCTCCACCGCGGCGCTGCCCGGGTGCCTGTTCCTCGCCGGCGCGCTGTTCCTTTCCGAGTCGCCGCGCTGGTTGGCGCGCCGGGGCCGCGAGGCGGAAGCCAGGGCGGCGCTGCTGCGTTCGCGCACCCT
>JAYVMM010000649.1:0-1771 GCA_043758975.1 Planctomycetota bacterium
TGGTTGACGAGCTCGAACCAGCAGGCGGTGCCGAGCAGGGTGTTGCGCAGGCGCAGGGCGATGATCAGCATGCCGGGTGCGAGCACCACAGCCCCCCCGCCGGAGACCCGCCGGTGCACCGGCACGCCGTCGGCGCGCACCGCCTCCAGAAGCACTTCGCGCGCCGGATCCTGGTGCCGCCCGATGACCACCCGCAGGTCGCGCGGCTGGTGGATACGCAGCCAGGGGCAGGCGGGATCGGTCACCGATTCGCAGAGCGGATCGTCCGCCCCCCCGGGATTGGGCGCGACCACGACAGGATGCGGCTCGACGAAGCCGGTCATGCGCCCGGCCCCTCGCGCGGCGCGGACGCCTCAGCCGCCGTGGACACAGACGCCCAGGGCATCCGCGGCCGCCTCCATGACCGCCTCCGACAGGGTCGGGTGGGCGTGCACGGTCTCCATGATCTCGCGCGCGGTGCTCTCGAGCTTGAGCGCCAGGCCGAGCTCAGCGAGCAGCTCGGTGGCGTCGTAGCCGACGAGATGGGCGCCGATCAGCTGGTCGTACTCGGCGTCGAAGATCAGCTTGACCAGGCCTTCGGGATGGCCGATGGCCTTGGCCTTGCCGCTCGCGGCGAAGGGGAAGCGCCCGATCTTGATTTTGCGCCCCTCGCTGAGCGCCTTCTTCTCGCTCAGGCCGAGCGAGGCGACCTGCGGCTGGCAATAGGTGCAGCCGGGGATCTGCGCGTAGTTCACCGGCGCGGGATGGCCGACGATGGCGCCGACTGCAGCCTCGCCTTCGCAGCTGGCCTTGTGCGCGAGCAGCTGCTTGCCGGCGACGTCGCCGATGGCGTAGATGCCGGGGACGCTGGTGCACTGGTTCTCATCGACCTTGATGAAACCGCGCTCGTCGAGCTTGACCCCGGCCTGCGCCAGCCCGAGACCCTCGGTGTTGGCGAGGAAGCCGACCGCCACCAGCACCTTCTCGACCTCGACCACCTCGCTCTTGCCATCCTTCTCGAGGTGCACCGCCACCGCCTTGGCCTTAAGCTCGAGCTTGATGACCTTGGTCGCGGTCTTGATCGCGACCCCGCCCTTGATGAATTGCCGCTCGACCACCTTGGCGATCTCGGCGTCCTCCAGCGGCAGCACCTGGTCGAGCACTTCGACCACCGTGACCTTGGTGCCGAGGGTGGAGAAGAAATAGCCGAACTCCATGCCGATGGCACCGGCGCCGATGGCGAGCAGGGAGGCGGGCTGCTCGCTGGCAGCGAGGAGATGGCGGTAATTGACCACCTGTTTGCCGTCCACCGGCAGATTGGGAAAGGTGCGCGGCTTGTGCCCGGTGGCGATGATGATGCTGTCGGCGCTGACCTGCTGCGCGCTGCCGTCGGTCTTCTCCACCTTGATGGTCGAGGCGTTGACCAGCGATGCGCTGCCGCTCAGCACGGTGATCTTGTTCTTCTTCATCAGGTACTCGACGCCCTTGGCCATGCCGTTGGCGACGTCGCGCGAGCGCTTGATCACCGCCGGGAAGTCGGCGCGCACGTTGTCCGCGCCCAGGCCGAAGTCCTTGGCGTGGCGCATGCCCTCGAGCATCTCCGCGCTCTTGAGCAGGGCCTTGGTCGGGATGCAGCCCCAGTTCAGGCAGATCCCGCCGAGCGCCTCGCGCTCGATGATGGCGACTTTCCTGCCATGCTGGGCGGCCTTGATCGCCGCGACGTAGCCGCCGGGGCCGGCGCCGATGACCACGATCGCGAAATCTGCCATGGGATGTCCTTCACGGTGCGAAT
>JAYVMM010000650.1:0-5130 GCA_043758975.1 Planctomycetota bacterium
GCCATTAGCCGCTGGGGCAACCAAACGTTGTCGCGGTCGAAGCGGACCTCGATGCGGACCTTGCCGTCCTCGGTCTCGAAGATGGTCAGGTCATCTGAATAGCCTTTGGGTTTCTGTTCGGTCATGAAATGCGGTCTCCCATGCTGGATCCTGTCATGGCGGCCAGGGCGAACAGGGCGGCGAATCGCTCCTGAGCAGGAGTGGGCCGCAGCGCGACGACAGGAGCGCGCAGAAGCATGTGGGTTTATAAGGACCCATTATGCCATTCAAGAAGAAAGGGGGCGGTGGCAAGAGACCGGTACCGACGCAAAATGGCGGAGGCGGAGGGATTCGAACCCCCGAGACCCTTTCAGGCCTGCTGGTTTTCAAAACCAGTGCAATCGACCACTCTGCCACGCCTCCCTGCCGACGGCTCGCGCCGCCCAGACGTTAGCTGCAGCCGCCCATTCGCCAAGTCCCACCCGGGCTGCGCAGGCCAGCGCACGGCTTTCAGTGCGGATAGATCGGCGGGTGGAAGTCGATGTGGTGCGAGTACTTGGTGCCAGGACCGAACCACAGGTCGACGATCGCCTGCCACTGCCCCTTCTCCCACAGCCCCATCAGCGCGCCGTCGATGGCGTTGCGCCAGTGCGACTGGTTCTGCGGCACCGCCACCCCGTAGGGCTCGACGGTGAAGGGCCCACCGGCGAGGCGGTAGGCCTCGGGATCCGGCGCGTTGGCGCGCAGCCCGATGAGGATGGTCTGGTCGCTGGTGATGGCCTCGACCTGGTCGTGCTCGAGCGCCGCGAGCAGGGCGGCGAAGTCCGCCACCACCACCGGCGTGCAGTCGGGCGAGACCTGGCGCAGGTAGTAGGAGCTGCTGCTGCCCTTGACCGTGCCGACCTTGCGTCCGGCGAGGTCGAGGTAGCCGGCGACCGAACTGGCGCGCTTGACCAACAAGCCCTGCCCGTCCTGGAAATAGGGCAGCGAGAAATCGACGCGCTTCTCGCGGTAGCGCGTGATCGACATCGAGGCGACCAGCATGTCGACCTCGCCCTTCTCGATCATGTCCATGCGGTTGGCGCTGGTCACCGGCACGAACTCGATTGTGTCGATGCCGAGCGCGCCGGCGAGCGCGGTGGCGATGTCGACGTCGAAGCCGACATAGCCGCCGCCCTGGGCCATGCCGAAGGGCGGGGTGTCGGCCTTGACCCCGATGCGCACTTTCTTGTCGTGCAGGACGCGCTCGAGCAGGTCGCCGCCCGCCACTGGAGCCGCCGCCGCCGTACCACGATCATCCATGCACGAGGTCAGCAGGCCGGCGAGGAGCACGGCGAGGGCGCAGGGCAGCGCCGCCAGGGCGATGCGGGTGCGAAGGCGCGGGGCGGGGCTCATTCGAATCTCCGCTGCTTGACTGCACCATAGCGCAGCTGCATGCACTGGTGCAGCTTTTCGCCGAGCTTGGCATCGTCGGGCTTCTTCTCGCACAGCGCGCTGTAGACCTGCATCGCCTTGCTCAGCACGGTGAAGGCGCGCCCGTAGAGCTCGTCCCGTTCCGGGGTGTTGCCCTTGGCGATGGCCTGATTGTAGACGTCCTTGCCCTTGGCGAAGATCTGGTCGCCGTCGGCCTCGCTGGTGCCGCTGGGCAGGCCCTCGTCGACCGCCGCCGGCTTGGGCTTCTTGCCCGCGCGCTCGGCGGTGGCGGAGTCGGGGTAGTAGATCAGGCGCTCGCGGCTGGCCTTGGCGGCGTCGGCGCTGTCGGAGGCGAAGTAATAGGCGTTGTCGAGCTCGGAGCAGAAGGGCCCCTTGCGCGCGGCGGCAGCCGCCGCCTCCGGCGCGACCGCGGCAGACGTCGCGGCGCCGCCGGCCGCCCACATGCCGAGCTTGGCCTTCTCGGCCTTGGCCTGGGCATCCTTGACCGGCTGCTCGTAGGTCACCTCGACCTTGCTGCCGTTCAGGAAGCGCGCCAGCCCGGCGGCGGCGAGTGCGGCATTGACGCTCTTGCCCTCGGCGACCAGCTCGACGCGTCCGGCGCCGGCGGCGTCGTTGCCGAAGCCGGGCAGGAAGTAGAGTTCGACCTTCTTGCCCTGGAGCAGCCCATTGAGCGCCTCCTGGGCGGCCTGGTGCTGGGCTTCGGGGATTTCGAGGTGGGCGAGCGAGACCGCCACCGGCAGGCCGCGGTACTGCAGGACCACGCGGTCGGGGCCGGCCACCGCCAGCACCGGGCAGGTCTCGGCGGCGGTGCCGCGCGCACCGGCAGCAACGGCGAGCAGCAGCGGCACGGTCAGCGACAGGGCCGGCACGCCGCGGCGCAGGGAAGCGCGCATCATGGGCATAGGCTCTCCGTGGCCCGGACGGCGGGCGGCGGCCCACCTTGTCCGCCTCCGCACGCCAGGTCAAGCGCGCGCCATGCGTCCTCGCTCACGCTCATGCTTATGCAGCCCACAGGCCGACGCCGAGGCGGCGCAGGCACGCCAGCCAGGTGTTGCGCTCCTTGGCGCGCACCAGCTTGAGCAGGCAGTGGATCTTCTCGTCCTCGGTGAGCGCGCGCGGACGGTTGCGCAGCGTCATGCCGACCTCGTCGGGGGTGCGGTCGTCCTTGCGCACGTTGCAGGCGCGGCAGGCGGTGACCACGTTGGTCAGGGTGTCGGGGCCGCCGCGGCTGCGCGGCAGCACGTGGTCGCGGGTGCCGGTGGCCATGCTCACCTTCACCCCGCAGTACTGGCACTCGAAATTGTCGCGGATGAACACCGCCTTGCGCGTGGGGGCATGGAAGATGGCGCGGCGGCGCTGGGTCTTGACGTGGTAGCGCATCATCACCACCGCCGGCAGGCGGAACGAGCAGTGCTGGCTGCGCACCACGTCGGGGTACTCCTCGAGCGGCACCGCCTTGCCCGCCAGCACCAGGCCGAGGGCGTCGATCCAGCGCTCCTCGATGGTGAGGAACTCGTAGCTGGCGTTGAGCACCATGCAGCGGGACATCGCCACCTCGCTTGGAGGCGCATTGTGCGCCCCAGGGCGAAAATTGAACCCGCGTGTGGCGCAACCAGCGACTGCGCCGGGGTCACCACTGCAAACCACTGCCGTGCAAAGACCTGGGCGGTGGCCGCGCGACCGCATCCAGGCCCGGGTCGCGACCGGCCTACTTGAAGTAGGGCATGTGGTCGACCATGAGCGAGCCGGCGATCAGCAGCCAGGCGCCGATGCCCAGGCCGATCACCCCCGGCACCATCTTGTAGATCACCCACAAACGGAAGAACGCGGGCGAGCCGGTGGCCTGGCGCTGGTCGCTTTGCGGCGCCTGCGCCGCCGGCGCCTTGAGCGCGTCGAGCGCGAGCACGATCTTCCCCGTGCCGAAGAGCAGGAACACCACGGCGATGACCTTCGAGAAGGGCATGCCGTGCCAGTGGGTGAGGAGCGCGGCGGCGGCGAAGAAACACGAACCGGCGAAGAGCCCATAGATGGTCCACAGCGCCACCCGCATGACGCGCGTGCGCGGCGGCAACGGCGGCTCGGGCAGCACGCCCGGGAGGGCCTTGTTCACGCCAGCTCCTTGGCCGCAGCGACGATGCCGGCGGTGCCCATGCCGTGTTTGTCGTAGAGCTCGTCGGCGGTGTAGGAGCTCTGCCCGAACTCGCCGCGCACGCCGAGGATGCGCACCGTGGTGGCCGCCTGAGCGGAGGTGGCGAGCCCGGCCACCAGCATGGCGCCGGCGCCGCCGATGACCTGGTGGTCCTCGACCGTGACCAGGCGTCCGCCGCAGCGCGTAAGCGCGGCCTGGTGGGATTTGAGGTCGGGGCGGTTGGGGGTGGCGTTGTTGAGCACCAGTGCGCCGATGCCGCTCGCCGTGAGCGCCTGCGCCGCGCTGATGGCGTGCGCGACCAGGCTGCCGTTGGCGCTGATCACAACCGAACTCTTCATGCCCTGGGTGGTGTCGGCGACGATCATCGCCTCGCCCCACACGTACGCACGCTCGACCGGCTTGAGCGAGACCGCGAAGTTCTCGCGTCCGCAGAAGAACAGCACGCTGTCGGGGTGGTGGCCGGCCTTGCGCTCGTCGGCGAAGCGCTTTATGGCGTAGCCCATCGCCCACTCCGCTTCCTCGGCGCTGGCCGGGCAGTACTGCTGAAGCTGCGGCACCGCGCCGGTGGCGGCGAGATAGTACAGCCCCTGATGCGAGGCGCCGTCGGCGGCGTCCTGGAAGCCGGTGTGGCTGAACACCGCGATTACCGGTGCTTGGCTGAGCACGCCCATGGTCAGCGGCAGCAGGCCCTTGGTGGCGCCGAACTGGACGAAGGTGTCGACCACCGGGATGTAGCCCTGCTTGGAGAAGCCGGAGGCGGTGGAGATCATGTTCGCCTCGGCGACGCCGACCTCGAAGGAGAGCTGCGGGAATTTGGCGCGGAAGGGCGCCACCCCGGTCGAGCCCTGGAGGTCGGCGCTCACCGACACCACCGGCAGCCCGCGCTCGGCGGCAGCGATCATCGCCTTGGGGAAGCCGGCCTGGATCTTGTCCTTCTTGGCCGGAGCCAGAGCGGCAACGGCAGCCGGAGCCGGCGCCGCGGCGGCCTTGGCCGCGGCTTTGGCCGTCTTGGCCGCGGCGGCGTCCTCGAGCTCCTTGAGCCAGGCCGCGAAGACCGCGGGCAGCGGCTTGCCGCCGTTGATCTCATCGAGGAAGGCGCGCAGCTTGCCGTTGGCGACGTCGCCGCCGCTCAGCGGGTAGCCGTGACCGCCGCTCGCCGACTTCACCGTGCTCGCCACACCGTAGCCCTTGACCGTCTTGGCCCACACCACCACCGGCTTGCGCGCGTCCTGCTCCGCGGCGCTGAGCGCGAGCTCGACCGCGGTGAAGGCGGCCTGGAGGTCGTTGCCGTGGCTGCACGGCACCACCTTCCAACCGAGGGCAGCGAGGGCGGCAAAGGTCGGCTCCATCGAGAAGGAGTCGGCGTCGATGCGCCCGGAGAGCTTGGTGTTGTTGTCGCTGATCACCAATACGAAGGGCGAGAGCAGGCCCTTGGCCGCGAGCCCGGGCAATGCCGCCACCGCCTCCTTGGCCTCGCCCTCCATCATCGCGCCGTCGGAGATCACGCACACCGTGGTGCGCTTGCGGTCGGCCAGGGTGTCGGCGAGGGCGAGACCCTGGGCGATCGG
>JAYVMM010000651.1:0-2573 GCA_043758975.1 Planctomycetota bacterium
AAGAAGAGCGCGCGCATCGTCAACGTCGCCCGCGGCGGCATCATCGATGAGGCGGCGCTCGCCGCCGCGCTCAAGGCCGGCACTATCAGTGGCGCCGCCATCGACGTCTTCGCTGAGGAGCCGCTGCCCGCCTCCAGCCCGCTGCTCGAACATGTCAAGGGCGGGGCGCAGAACCTCATCCTCACCCCCCACCTCGGCGCCAGCACCGAGGAGGCCCAGGTCAAGGTCTCCGTCGACATCGCCAACCAGTTCAATGCCTACTTCTCGACCGGCAAGATCATCAACGCGGTCAACGTCCAGCTGCGCGTCGACCCCGCCATCGACGGCTACCTGGCGGCGGCCGAGGCGCTCGGCGCGGCGGTGGTGCAGACCCTTGACGAGCCGCTCATGGGGCTCGAGGTCACCGCGCGTGGCGACCTCGCCAAGTACGACACCAAGCCGCTCGCGGTGGCAGCGCTCAAGGGCGCGCTGGCCAAGATCAGCGACCAGGTGGTGAACTTCGTCACCGTCACCAACATCGCCAGCGAGCGCGGCATCACCCTGACCAGACCTCGAGCGAGCAGACCAAGGGCTTCGCCGACCAGCTCACCGTGCGCGCCATCACCGCCAAGGGCGACCACCTCATCGGCGGCAGCCTGGTCGGCAGCCAGCTGCGCGTGCTGCGCTACAACGAGTACCCCATCGATCTGCCGATCGGCGGCCACCTGCTGGTCATGGAGTACCCGGATCGTCCTGGCATGGTCGGCAAGTACGGCACCATCCTCGGCAACAACCGCATCAACATCGCGCGCATGGAAGTCAGCCGCATCGATGGCCGCGGCGACGCGCTGGTCATCCTCACCCTCGACGATCCCATGCCGGGCTCGGTGCTCGAGGAGATCAAGACCCTGGTCAAGCCCAACAAGGCCTACAAGGTCTCGCTCTAGCCGCGCGCCGGAACGGCGGCGGCGGCAGGGACGGCAGAGCCGGCAGAGGCGCTAGCACGATGACGGTGACGCCCATGCGCCTGGTGTTCGAACATGCCACCCTACCGGTGTTCGGCACCGTGCGCATCGCCGCCCACGCGCGCGCCCTGTGCGCCATCGCGCTGCCCGACTGGCACGATCCCGAGCTCTGGCTCGCGCACTGGCCCGGCGCCCGCCTGGAGGCGGGCAGCTCGGCCCTCATCACGCGCGCATTCAAGGAGCTGGAAGCCTACGCCACCGGGCGCCGCCGGCGTTTCACCGTGGCGGTCGATCTCGGCGCCCTGCCGGTCTTCACCACGCGCGTGCTGACCACCCTGCACCGCCTCGGCTACGGCGCGCTCACCAGCTATGCCAAGCTGGCGCACGCGAGCGGCAGCCCACGCGCCGCGCGTGCGGTCGGCCAGGCGGTGGGACGCAATCCGCTGCCGGTGATCATCCCCTGCCACCGCGTCATCGCCGCCGACGGCACCATCGGCGGCTTCGGCCTCGGGCTGCAGACCAAGCGCGCGCTGCTGGCGATCGAAGGGCTGCGCGTGCCGGACGCCCGGCCCGGCTGAGCGCGCGCGCCGCAGGCGGGCTGCGGTCAGGTTGCGCTATTTGGCGGTGAACGGCAGGGTGCCGTCGCCGCGTGCGCGTAGCGGCGGCAGGCTGCCGCTACGCTCATAGACGCGCACGTAGTCGACCGTCATTTCAGCCGGGAAGGGCGTATGCTCGTCGGGGTTGCCGAGGAAGCGCCCGCCCACCGCGAGGTTCATGATCAGGTAGAAGGGCCGGTCGAAGGGCGCCGGCCAGGCATTGAGCTCGCCCGCGGCGGCGGGTGCGACGCCATTGCCGGCGGGGTCGCGAGCGCTCGCGCTCCACCAGAAGCCCTGGTCCGCATAGAGCGCGCCATCGACGTACCAGCGGATGGCGCCCGGCTCCCATTCGAGGGCGTAGACGTGGTAGCCGTCGATGCCGCCGGGTGTGGGGAAGGTGAACTCCCGCCCTTGATAAGTGTTCTTCGGCCAGCGCGCGCCGTAGTGCAGGGTGCCGAGCACCTTCTCTGGCTGCTGCCCGCGCGCCTCCATGATGTCGATCTCGCCCGAGGCCGCCCACGAACCGTAGGCGTCGTCCTGCGGCAGCATCCACAGCGCCGACCACGCCCCTGTGCCGAGCGGGAGGCGGACGCGGAACTCGAAGCGGCCATAGGCGCGCGCCATCAGGCCGCGGCTGACCAGGCGCGAGGAGGTGTAGGCGCAGCCCTGGTAGGACTCCTTGAGCGCGCGGATGTGCAGTTCGCCGCCGCTGACCGCGGCGTTCTCGCGGCGGTCGGTGTAGTACTCGAGCTCGTCGTTGCCCCAACCTTTGATCGCGGTGGTGCCGGCCTTCAGGCTGTTGCCGAGGTCGAAGCCCCACTTGGCGCGGTCGATGTCGCTGCCGTCGAACTCGTCATGCCAGACCAGGGTCCAGCCGGGCGGCACGGCGGCAGGCGCCGTCTCCCCGCCGAGCAGCGCGGTACCGGAGGCTAGGAGCACAGCGGTGCACGCACCGGAGGCGCGCAACAGCTGGATGAGGCTGGGCATGGCGCTCCCGGTTGGTGTACAGCGTAGCCGCCAGGTGCGCCCCGCG
>JAYVMM010000652.1:0-4908 GCA_043758975.1 Planctomycetota bacterium
CGACGCCTTCGACCGCCTGCGCGCCGACGCCACCGCGCTCGACCTCCTGCTGCGCCTGGGCGCGGTCAGCCGCTACGCCTTCGAGGTTGCGCTGCGCGAGCCCGAGCAGTTCTGGCGCATGGTGCGCGAGCGCCAGTTCCGCCAGGTCTGGGGCCGGCGCCTGCTCGACGGCCAGCTGCGTGTCGAACTCGCCACCGGCGCCCCGCGCGAGGAGCGCCTGGCCTGCCTGGCGCGCTTCAAGCACCGCCACTTCCTCCGCATCATCGCCGGCGACGTCAGCGCTGAGCTCGGCTTCGACGCCCTGGTCGGCGAGCTCTCCGACGTGGTCGACGTGGTCGCCGCCTGCGGTCTCGAGCTCGCCGCCGAGGCCATCAATGGGCGCTTCCCCAGCCTCAGTGGGCTGCGGACGCAGGGCTACGGTCTGAGCGTGCTGGCGATGGGCAAGCTCGGCGCGCGCGAGCTCAATTACAGCTCCGACATCGACCTCATCTTCATCTACCGCGATGGGCCCGCCGATGGCGAGGGCGCCGACGACGCCGACCGGCACGAGTGCTACCAGCGCCTCGGCCAGGAGCTCATCCGCGTGCTCGCCAGCGCCGGTGGCGGGGCGCAGCTCTTCCGCGTCGACATGCGCCTGCGCCCGGAAGGCGACAAGGGCGAGCTCGCGCTCAGCCTGCGCGAGACGGTGGACTACTACTACAGCGTTGGGCGCCCGTGGGAGCGCCAGGCGATGATCAAGGCGCGCCCGATCGCCGGCGACCTGGCGCTCGGGCGCAGGCTGATCGACGAGCTGCGTCCGTGGGTCTACGCAAAGGAGCCGGACTGGGAGACCTTGGAGGAGGCGCGCAGCATGCGCCGCCGCATCGAGGAGCGCGCCGAGGAAGACAACATCAAGACCGGGGCGGGCGGCATCCGCGACATCGAATTCCTGGTCCAGTTCTTCCAGCTCAGCTATGGCGGGCGCCTCCCGGAGCTGCGCGAGCGCGCCACTCTGCCGGTGCTCCGTCTGCTCGCCGACCGCGGCATCCTGCCACGCCAGCACGCCTTGCGCCTGGAGGAGCACTACCTCATCCTGCGCACGGTCGAGCACCGCATGCAAATGTGGGAAGACCGCCAGGAGCACGTGCTGCCACGCGCCGACGCCGCCCGGCGCGCGCTCGCCCGGCGCTGCGGCTACCGCGGCGAGGACGTCCTGGCGCGTTTCGATGCCGAGCAGGCGCGGGTGCGTGCCGCGGTGCGTGCCATCGTCGCCCGCCATTTCCTCGACCACACCCCGGACCAGGACGCCCTGCTCGCGCTGGTGGTGCAGGGCCAGGCCGACGAGCGCCTCGCCGGGCGCTACCTCGCCCCGCTCGGCTTCCGCGAGCTCAAGCGCGCCTGCGTCAACCTGCATCGCCTCGCCGACGAGCCCTTCTTCGTGCTCAGCCGCAGCCGCACCGAGCGCGCCCTGGTCGCCATCCTGCCGGCGCTGCTGCATCAGCTGTCGCAGACCCCCGACCCCGACCAGGCGCTGGAGAACATGGTGCGCATGGTCTCGGCGGTCGGCGGGCGGGCGACCTTCTTCGCCCTGCTCGGCGCCGGCCCGCGCCTGCTCAACCTTTTCGCCGACATCGCCGGTTGGTCGAACTTCCTGGTCAGCCTGTTCCAGGACTTCCCCGGCCTGCCCGACGAGGTGGTCGATCTGCTCAACCGCGCGCCCAAGCACCTCAGCGTGCTGGTGGCAGAGGCGCGCTCCCTGGTGCACGGCATCAGCAACCTCAGTGAGCCGCTCGCCTTCATGAAGGCGAGGGAGACCGCCACCGTGGCGGTGCGCGACCACGATGGGCTGCCCCAGCGCGTGGTCGGCGAATGCCTGAGCGCGGTCGCCGCGGCGATCCTCAATGTGGTGCTGCTCCGGGTGCTGGCCGAGTGCGCGCGCCAATGGGGCATCCCCCAGGTCAACGGTCGCCCCACCCGCTTTGCCGTCCTCGGCCTGGGCAAGCTCGGTGGCCACGAGCTGACCTACGCTTCGGACATGGACGTGATCTTCGTCTGCGATCCCGGCGGGGTGTGCCCGCGCGCGCCGGAGCACGACGGCGAGGAGTTCTGGACCAAGGTGGCGCAGTCGCTGATGCGCGTGCTCGGCGAAGGCCGGGTCTACGAGATCGACCCCCGCCTGCGCCCGTGGGGCTCCCAGGGGCCCTTGGTGGCCAACCTTCAAGCGCTGGAAGGCTACTGGCACCAGCCGCGCGACCTGTGGGAGCGCATGGCGATGCTGCGCATCTCCCTGCTCGCCGGCGATCCCCGCCTCGGCGAGCAGGCGCTCGCGCTGATCCGCGGCGCCGCCTTCTCCCAGCCGCTGCCTTGCGACGCCGCCGCCCAGGTGCGCGACATGCGCCGCCGCCTAGATGAGAGCGTCGCCGGGCGCGACCACCTCAAGCGCGGCTGGGGCGGCTACGTCGATCACGAGTTCCTCGCCGAATTCTGCTGCCTCGGCCTGGCGCCCGAGGCGCTGCCCACCGGTCTGGCGATCGAGGATTTGCTGCTCGCGCTCGGTCGCCTCGGGCGCCTGCCGCCGGAGGCCGCCGCCAGCCTGATCCCCGGCCTGCGCGTGCTGCGCTTCGCCGAGGCGCGCATGCGCCTGAGCGCGGGCAAGGCGGTGAGCAGCCTGCCTACCGAGCATGAGCCGCGCGCGCGTATGGCGCGCCGCTGCAATTATCCCGACCTCGCCTCCTTCGACCTCGCCCTCCACCTCGCGCGCGAGGTCGCGCGCAGGTGGTTCGACCGCGTCATCGCCTGACGCGCGATGGGTGGCGCGCGCGCGACCGGGGCCTATAACCCAGCGCGTCCGACAGTCCGTCGCCGTGCGCACCCGCCCCTGCCGAGGACCGCCCATGCCCGCCAGCCCCACCGCTCGCCGCCGCGCCCTTCAGCTCCTGCTCCTGCTCGCCTGCCTGCTGCCGGCGCTCCTGGCACCCGCTAGCTGGGCCGGCGAGGCGAGGCCGTTCAAGGTCGGCCTGCTGCTCGCAGGCTCGGCCAGCGACGGCGGCTGGAACCAGCTCGCCAAGGAGGCCATGGGGGCTTTGACGCGCGAGCTCGGCGCCTCGATCTCGGTGCTGCAGAAGGTCAGCGGCGACAAGGCCGGCGACGAGCTGCGGGACTATGCCGCCGACGGTTACGACCTGGTCATCGCCCACGGCTACGAGTTCCTCAACCCTGCCGCCGAGGCAGCCAAGGCTGCGCCCGCTACGCGCTTCGCGGTGAGCGGTGCCGATGCCGCCAAGCCCGGCATCATCACCATCGACTTCGACCTCTCGCAGGCCTCCTACCAGGTCGGCATGCTGGCGGCGAAGCTCTCCAAGAGCGGCAAGCTGGGCTTCATCGGCGGCGCCAAATTCCCCTCCGTGCTCGCCTGCTATCGCGGCTTTTGCGCCGGCGCGCGCGCGGTCAGGCCCGACAGCGTCGCCAGCGATGCCTACACCGGCTGGGACCAGCCGGCAGCGGCCAAAGCCCAGGCCGAGGCCTTCTTCGCCCAGGGCGTCGACGTCATCTACCACGATGTCGACGCCGCCAGCCAGGGGGTGTTCGAGGCGGTCAAGGAGCGCAATGCCGCCAAGGGCGCGGGCAGCGTGCTGGTGTTCGGTTCGGTCGCCGACCAGAACGCCAACCCGATCTGCCCAGAGGCCACCCCGGCGAGCGCCGTGATCCTGCTCGACCAGGTGTTCCTGCGCGTGGCGCGCGCGGCCAAGGATGGCAGCTTCAAACCCGGCATCGTGCGCGAGAACATCGGCCTGGGCAGCTGCATCATCCATCTCAACCCGGCGCTCACCGGCACCCTCATCCCGCCCGCGCTGCAGCAGCAGGTCGTCGAGGCGGGCAGGAAGCTGGCCGCCGGGGAGATCGTAATCCCCGAGAAGTGACCATGCGAGTCGCCGCGTCAGCGCCTGGCGCGTCAGCGCGCGCCGCCTCAGGGCGCGCTCGGGCGCGGTCATTGGCGGGCGGAGCCTGGCAGTGATCGAGCTCGTTCAGCTCAGCAAGGCCTTCGCCGGCGTGCCGGCGCTTTGTGACGTCTCGCTCACCTTCGCCGCCGGCGGCGTGCATGGCCTGCTGGGCGAGAACGGGGCTGGCAAGTCCACCCTGATGAACATCCTCTTTGGCCTCGAGCGCGCGGATCGCGGCAGCATCCGCATCGCCGGGCGCACTCTCACCATCAGTTCGCCGCGCGCGGCGCTGGCGCACGGCATCGGCATGGTGCACCAGCACTTCACCCTGGTGCCCAGCCTGAGCGTGATCGACAACCTCGCGCTCGCCGTCGCTCCCGGCCTCGGGCGCCTTGATCGCGGCGCGCTCGCGAAGCGTGCCGCCACCGAGGCGGGGCGCCTGCGCTGGCAGCTCGATCCTGACGCGCCGCTCGCGGCGCTCGGGGTCGGCGAGCGGCAGCGGGTCGAGATCCTCAAGGCCCTGTTGTGCACCCATCTCGCGGGCGAGCGCCCGCGCACGCTCATCCTCGACGAGCCGACCGCGGTGCTGACGCCACAGGAGGTCGAGGAGTTCCTGCCCGCGCTGCGCGCGCTCGCCGCCGACGGCACCACGGTGATCCTGATCGCCCACAAGCTGCATGAGGTCGAGCGCTGCTGCGACACCATCAGCGTGCTGCGCCGCGGGCGGGTGGTGCACAGCGGCGCCGCCGGCGCGATCCCTCGCGACGAGCTCGCGCGCCTGCTGCTCGGTCATCGCGATTACCAGATCGGCGGAGTCGAGAATCTCGGGATGGCGCTTTAAGTCGGTCGAGGTCGCTTCTTCGCCGATATCGATTCCGACTTCGCGCAGCGCAAGCCGGGTATCCAGCGACACCAGCGCTCCGTCGCGCGCGTATGGCGCGATTCCGGCCGAGGTGACGTTCACGCGGCGGTCGATTCCGCGCACGGT
>JAYVMM010000653.1:0-1690 GCA_043758975.1 Planctomycetota bacterium
GCGCCACCTATGCCGTCTGCCCGCACGTCGATGTCGAGCTGATCGCCGCCGCGCGCCGGCTCGGCATCGCCATCCTGCCCGGTGCGCTCACCGCCACCGAAGTGGTCACCGCCTGGCGCGCCGGGGCGACCTGCATCAAGCTCTTCCCGGCCTCGATGGGCGGTCCGGATTACCTGCGCGCGCTGCGTGCGCCGCTCAGCGACATCCCCTTCATGCCCACCGGCGGGGTCTCCAACCAGAGCATGCGCGAATGGTTCGCCGCCGGCGCGGTGGCGGTGGGCATGGGCGGCAAGCTCGCGGGCGGTCCGCCGCACGAAGTCGAGGCGGCGGCGCGCGAGGCCAGCCGCCTCCTGGCCGAGATCCGCGCCGCCAGCGGCGCCGGCTGAGAGCGCAGCGGCGGCACGCTGCCGCCTTGCACAAAGCCGGCACCGCCCAGACTTGACCGCTCGGTCGTGGCCGCCGCGCCGCCACGCCCGGACGATGAGCGCTCCGCCGTCCCCCCCTTCTCCTGCTCCTCCCCCGCCCCCGCTGCCCGCCGCCAGCCTGCTGCGTCAGGGGATGGCGCTGTCGACCTACGAAGGCATCGTGGTCGGTGGCATGCTCGCGACCCAGGAGATGTTCCTGGTGCCGCTGCTGCAGAAGCGCCTCGACGCCCTGCCCTACCAGATCGGCTGGCTGACCATCGTGCCGATGCTCGGCTTCACCCTGGTCGGACCGGTGGTCAGCCAGGCGGTGCGCCTGCTCGGCGGCAACAAGCGCGCGGTGCTGCTGACCAGCCTGTTCCAGATCGCCTGCCTGCTGGCGCTCAGCGTGCCGCTGCATTTCCGCCATGCGCCGTGGGCGGTGCCGGCGGCGCTCGGGCTATGCATCGGCCTCAACATCGTCGGCGGCGTCGGCGGCCCGGCCTGGCTGGCGTGGATGGGCGGGCTGGTGCCGCGCAGCCTGCAGGGGCGCTGGGTCGGCTACCGCAACCGCCTGAGCGTCCTCAGCAAGCTCGCCTTCGCCGCCCTGCTCACCCTGGCGGTCACCTGGCTACCGGACGAGCAGGCGCGCTGGGGCCTGCAGCTGGTGCTGGTGGTGGGTGCGCTGTCGCGCGCCGCCAGCGTCTATCTGCTCGCGCGCCAGCCCGAGCCCGCACCGCGACCCGCACCGCACGCCTCCACCTCGCAGCAGCTCGCGGCACGTGGCGGCATGCTGCACTTCCTGCGCCACCTCACGCGCTCCGAGATGGGGCGCTGGACCATCGTCTGGGCCAGTCTGCAGCTTGGCGTCGCGCTCTCCGGCCCCTATATGGTCAGCTACATGATCGCCGAGGAACCCGAGGGCCTCAACCTCTCGGGCTGGCCCTACATGGTGCTGCTCTACGTCAGCACCGCGACGCGCCTGGCGGTGCTGCCCTTCGCCGGTCGCCTGGTCGATCTCTTCGGCGCCCCGGCGATGCTGCGCGTGGCGGTGGCCGGCATCGTGCTGCTGCCGCTGCCGTGGGCGCTGTGCCGCCAGCTGCCGGTGCTGATCGCCGCTGAGATACTCAGCGGGCTTACCTGGTGCATCGCCGAGCTCGCGGTGTGGGTGCTGCTCTTCAGCTGCCACCACCACCCCGCCACCCGCGCGCGCCTGATCGGCTACCACCAGTCGGTGGTCAATGTCGCTGCGATCCTCGCCGCGGCCACCGGCATGGTGCTGCTCGCCA
>JAYVMM010000654.1:0-1675 GCA_043758975.1 Planctomycetota bacterium
CCCAGGGGAGGAGTCGCACCTCCTTGATGAACGCGACCTTGCCAGGCCGCAACCGGATATGCTATCCGTCCGAAACCGGACAATTGACGGAATGAAGACTTGCACTTCATAAGATCAGGGCCTTGTCGGCCGCTCCTCCTTCCGGGGGATTCCTAGCGGTCGGATGCAGCGAAGTGCGAGCTATTCCTGACCGCCTCCGTTGCGGCGGCCTGGATGCGCTGGTTGTGTGAATGTTGAATCTGCATCATGGCTGGTAAGCTGGACTTGTCCGCCCATTTGCCCAGCACATACAAAGCGGCGATCACTGTCGCTTCGTCGCCACTGGCCAGATCCGGGCGGATGCGGGGGAGCAGATCGCGACGGTCGAGATCGTAGGCGATGCGAATGAGCAGATCCCTGGCACCGATCCACGCGAGATCGTCCCAGGCATGATTAAAGGTTTGGAAGCCTTAATACTCCTTGTGACCTACGAGAGCAAGCAGCGCTTCGCGGCGCACCGCCAGCTGAGGATCGGTGAGCGCACGGCAGAGGGCGGCCAGGGCCACGGACGCGCTATCCGCATCTCGGTCCAGCTGGAGTCCAAGATGCTGGGCTGCGAAGGAGCGGAACCGTTCATGTTCGACGGTGCGGCGGAGTATCCCACTGAGGATCTCCGGCAAGTTCTGCTTCCGGGGAACGGTGTTCCAGGACGACCCGGTGGACACCGGCGGGACCGGGAACGTCAATGGCCATGGCTGCAAGATCACGGTCGATCCGATCAGCATGTGCGTTGTCGATACCGCGGGCAAGGACCTGACGGTGACGACCATCAGCGATACCGACGAGGGGGACACCAAGCATGCGGTCATCATCGTCGGCGGCGGCATGCCGGACGCCTATTTCAAGGAGAGCGGGACCGCGATCTCGAAGCAGACTGTGCAGTGCACCGCCTCGGGCAGCTCCCTGATCCTGCGCGTCATCCCCGGAACGGTGGGCAAGGTCTACGACGTGAAGATCGGCGATACCACCTTCCCCAAACGCATCACCGTGTGCAAGATCAAGATCACCACGGCGCCCAAAAACAACCGGCTCCTGGTCAATGGCAAGGCCACGCTCGTGGCGACGGTCTCGCCCGCAGGGGAGAGCGTGACCTGGAGCCATCCGAAGGCCCTCGGCTTCACGCCCAACGGCACGCCCGCCGCGACAACCACCAAGATCTCCGCTCCGCTCACGCCGAGCGATAAGGATGACACCGACGTCCCGCAGGCGACCGCCGCCCTCAGCAGCGACGAGTCATGCCTTGATTCCCGCAAGCTGACCCTGACCAACCCCATGCACTGCACGCTGGTCAGCCCGACAGTGAATCCCATCGGGGGTCCGGTGATCGCACGCCAGCAGACCGTCAACATCCTCAACTCGTTGGCGAAATACCACCTCCAGGACCAGTTCATGAAGCCAATCGAGAATTCCGCATGGGGTGGGGCCAAGGTCCAGGTCCATGAAGATACGCCGTTCACCAGCAACTACGCCGCAATCACTGAATGGATCACGACTATCGACGTGGGCGGAGATTCATGGTTGGACATCAACGGCGATGGCACCTTCCGGGACCGGCTCGAATTGAAGAATATGCCGGTCACGGATTTCATCCTCAAGGGCGGGTTCTTTGACCAGACCATAAAGCTGAAGACGGTGG
>JAYVMM010000655.1:0-1895 GCA_043758975.1 Planctomycetota bacterium
TGCTGGTGCTGCTGAGCGTGCCAACCGCAACCGCCGAGTACGAGACCTTCTACCAGAGCCGCGCCAATTCGCTCAATGACTTCGTCCGCCGCGACCACACCCACGGCTGGAAGCCCTACTTCGGCGTACGCAAGCCGAGTTCGGGCGGGATCCAGCTGGTGTTCGGCGATGTCGATGGCCAGTTCGGGGTGGCGCGCGATGAATTCCTCGCTTTCGCCACCCTGCTGGCCAAACCGGAGAAGGACGGCGGCGCGAATTTCGGCAGCGCCAGTTGGGTGCGCGTCGAGGGCGGCCCCTAAGTGTTCCCGGAGCCGCGCTTCGCTCGTCATGGCCTGCTGTGGGCGCGGGTGGAGGCGGCACTGCCGCTCGGAGAGCTCGCGCACGACCGCCACCATCTCGAGCGCGTCTACCGCTGGGCGCTGCGCCTGGCAGCGGAGGCCGGCGCCGATGCCGACCTCTGCGGCGCCGCGGCCCTGGTCCATGACCTCGCCCTGATGCCCAAGGACGGCCCCGAACGCGCGCTCGGCGGCGAGCGATCGGCCGAACTCGCCGGCGAGGTGCTCAATGCCGCCGGCTACGCTGGAGCCGAGACCGCAGAAGTGTGCGGCGCGGTGCGCACCTCATCGTGGTCGCGCGGCCTGCCCCCCGAGGGGCCGCTCGGGGTGGTGCTCCAGGACGCCGACCGCCTCGATGCCATCGGCGCCCTCGGGCTGATGCGCAACCTCAGCTGCGCGCAGTGGATGTCGCGCGCCGACCGCCCCGGGCGCTTCTACCACCCGGAAGACCCCTTCTGCGAGGGCGCGCGCGCGCTCGACGACCGCCGCAACGCCCTCGACCACTGCTACGCCAAGCTGCTGCGCCTGGCGGCGGGCATGCGCCTGCCGACGGCGCAGGCCGAGGCTGCACGCCGCCAGCAGGCGATGCTCAGTTTCATCGCCGCGCTGCGCAGCGAGCTCACCGGCGCCTAGCGCCGTCCGGGGCGCGCGCCGTGTGCGCAGCATGCGCCCCTGGGCTTGCCCGGAGCCCGCCAGCCCCATCATCCGCCCGACCATGCCGAGCGATCCCACCCCCCATCCCTACGATCCCGCGACCATCGAGGTCAAATGGCAGCAGCGCTGGCAGGACAGCCGCGCGCACGAGGTGGCCGACGATCTGCCGCGCGAGAAGTGCTACTACGTGCTCGAGATGTTCCCCTACCCCTCGGGCAAGCTGCACATGGGGCACGTGCGCAATTACTCCATCGGCGACGCGGTGGCGCGCTACAAGCGCATGCGCGGCTTCCACGTGCTGCATCCGATGGGCTGGGACTCCTTCGGGCTGCCCGCCGAGCAGGCGGCGATCGAGCGCGGCGCCCATCCCAAGGAATGGACCTACGAGAACATCGCCTACATGCGCGGCCAGCTCAAGCGCATGGGCTTCAGCTACGCTTGGTCGCGCGAATTCGCCTGCAGCGACCCGGGTTACGCTGCGCGCGAGCAGGAGATATTCCTCGACCTGGTCGAGAAGGGGTTGGTCTACCGCAAGTCCTCCCTGGTCAACTGGTCGACTGGGTTGAACACCGTGCTCGCCAACGAGCAGGTGATCGATGGCAAGTGCTGGCGCACCGGCACCGCGGTGATCCAGAAGGAGCTGCCGCAGTGGTTCATGCGCACCACCGCCTACGCCGAGGAGCTGCTGAGCGCGACCACCACCCTCACCGGCTGGCCGGAGGCGGTGCTGACCCAGCAGCGCAACTGGATCGGCAAGTCGCTCGGCGCGGAGATCGACTTCCCGGTGTGCGACGCCGCGGGCCGCATCCTGAGCGCGGTCGCGGACGGCGCGAAGGCGCCGACGCTGACGGTGTTCACCACCCGCCCGGACACCCTGTTCGGGGTGACCTTCATGTCGATCGCGCC
>JAYVMM010000656.1:0-10420 GCA_043758975.1 Planctomycetota bacterium
ACCGCCGCGCGCGAGCTGCCCGGGGTGACGGTGGAGTTCCGCACCGGCGACGGCACCCCGGCGAAGCAGAAGGAGATCGTCGAGGACCTCGAGGTCAAAGGCGTGGTCGGCATCGCCATCAGCCCGGTCGACGCCGGCAATCAGACCGAGATGCTCGACCAGGCGGCGGCCAAGGGCCTGCTGATCTGCCAGGATAGCGACGCGCCCGCCTCCAAGCGCGCCTTCTACCTCGGCACCGACAACATCGCCGCTGGGCGCGCCGCCGGCGAGATGGTCAAGGAGGCCCTGCCCAATGGCGGAAAAATCATGGTCTTCGTCGGCAAGAAGGACCAGCAGAACGCCATCGAACGCTTCCAGGGCCTGAAGGATGCGCTGCAGGGCTCCAAGGTCACGGTCATCGACCTGCGCACCGACGATGGCGACCGCGCGCGCGCCAAAGCCAACGCCGCCGACACCCTGGTCAAGTACCCCGACATCGCCGGCATGGTCGGGCTGTGGGCCTACAACGTGCCAGCCATCCTCAGCGCCATGCGCGACGCCGGCATGATCGGCAAGATTAAGGTGGTCTCCTTCGACGAGGAGGACGAGACCCTCGACGGGGTCAAGTCCGGCATCGTGCACGGCACCGTGGTGCAGCAGCCCTACGAGTTTGGCTACCAATCGATCAAGCTGATGGACCGCTATCTCGCCGGCGACCGCGCCTTCATCCCCGCCGACCACAAGATCATCGTCTCGACGCAGAACATCAAGGCCGCCAACGTCGACGAGTTCCGCGCCAAGCTCAACAAGCTGCGCGGCAAGTGACCGCGCCCCTGCTCGAGATGCGCGGCATCGCCAAGCGCTTCGGCGGGGTGCCGGCGCTCAGTGGGGTGGACTTCTCCGCTCGCGCCGGCGAGGTGATCGGGCTGATCGGCGAGAACGGCGCCGGCAAGTCGACCCTGATGAAAGTGCTCGGCGGCATCCACCAGGCCGACGCCGGCAGCGTGCGCATCGATGGGCGCGAGGTTATGATCACCTCGGTGGCGGAGGCGACCATGCTTGGCATCGCCTTCGTGCACCAGGAGCTGAGCGTGTTCGACAACCTCGACATCGCCGGCAACGTCTTCCTCGGGCGCGAGCCGCGCCGCGCCAGGGTGCTACTTGACCGCCCCGCCATGCACCGCGCCACCGCGCCCATCCTGCGCCGGGTCGGCCTCGCGCTCGATCCCGGCGCCCCGCTCAATGGACTGTCGCTGGCGCAGCGCCAGCTGGTGGAGATCGCCAAGGCGCTCTCGCTCGACGCCCGCCTGATCATCATGGACGAACCGACCTCCTCGCTCACCCTGGATGAGTCCGAGCGCCTGCTGGCGATCATCGGCGAGCTGGCCCAGGGCGGCCATACCGTGGTCTACATCTCGCACCGCCTGCAGGAGCTCACCGCCTGCTGCCGGCGCGCGGTGGTGCTGCGCGATGGGCGCAACGCTGGCGAGCTGGAAGGTGAAAAGCTCAACCACCGCAACCTGGTCCGCCTGATGGTCGGACGCGACCTGCCGCCGCCGCCAGCCCGCGCAACGCCCGCGGTAGACTCCGGCGGCCTGAGCATCCGCGGCCTGCGCACCGCGGCGTGGCCGGCGCACGCCATCGACCTCGAGCTGCGACGCGGCGAGGTGCTCGGCCTGGCCGGACTGGTTGGCGCCGGGCGCAGCGAGGTGGCGCGCGCGCTCTTCGGCATCGACCGCCGCCTGGCCGGCGACCTCGCCCTCGATTCCCGGGCGCTGCGCATCGCCAGCCCGCGCGACGCCATCCGCGCCGGCTTCGCGCTGGTGCCCGAGGACCGCAAGCTGTGCGGGCTGGTGCTGGAGATGGCGATCCGCGCCAACGCCACCATGGCCACCCTCAGCCGCCATGTCCGCTACGGGCTGATCCAGCGTGCCAGCGAGGCGCGCGCGGCGGCGGCGGCGATCGCGGATCTTTGCATCCGCACCGCCTCTCCCGAGCTGCCGGCGAGCAGCCTGAGCGGCGGCAACCAGCAGAAGGTGGTGCTCGCCAAGTGGCTGGCCACCGCACCCCAGGTGATCATCCTCGACGAGCCGACACGCGGGGTGGACGTCGGCGCCAAGCAGGAGATCTACGCCCTCATGCGCGCACTCGCCGGTGGCGGCGCGGCGGTGCTGATGATCAGCTCGGACATGGAGGAGATCATCGGCCAGAGCGACCGCGTGGCGGTGATGCACGAGGGCGCGCTCAGCGGCATCCTCACCGGCGAGGCCATCAGCGAAGAGGCGGTGATGCACCTGGCGGTCGGCCAGGCGGCGGGGAGCGTGGCATGACTCCTCTTCCTCCTCCATCCCTGCCCCCGGCGCCGCTTCGCACCACCCTTGCCACCCGTCTGCTGCCCTGGCGGCGTGAGCTCGCGGTGCTGGTGCTCCTGCTGGTGGTGGGCATCAGCCTGGCCTGCGCCAATCCGCAGTTCCTCGCCCACCAGAACCTGCAGAACCTCATGCGCCGCATCGGCATCAACGGCATCTTCGCCATCGGCCTCGGCCTGGTCATCATCTCCGGCGGGATCGACCTCTCGGTCGGTTCGCTGTTCGCCCTGCTCGGCATCCTGCAGTGCTTCCTGCTCGTCGACTGGCAGGTGCCGTGGTACCTCGCGCTGCCGCTCCTGCTGTGCGCCGGCGGCCTGCTTGGGCTCGGACATGGCCTGCTCATCACCAAGCTGCGCCTGTGGCCGTTCATCGTCACCCTGTGCGGGCTGCTGATCTACCGCGGCACCGCCCAGTTCATCGCCGGCAACAACAGCAAGGGCTTCGGCAGCTCCGCCGGCTTCGCCGGAGCGCGCGAATGGCTGACCGGCTATTTCATGAATGTGCCGATGCCGTTCTGGCTGCTGCTGGTGGTCGCCGCCGCCGGCGGCGTGCTGCTGCACGGCACGGTCTACGGGCGCCACCTCTACGCGGTCGGCCACAACGAGGAGGCGGCGCGCCATTCCGGCATCCGCACCGACCTGGTGGTGATCATCGCCTATGTGCTGTGCTCGCTCACCGCCGCGCTCTCCTCCATCCTCTTCGCCTTTGACAGCGGCGGCATCACGCCGAGCAACCACGGCAGCTTCGCCGAGCTCTACGGCATCGCCGCCGCAGTGGTAGCCGGCTGCAGCCTGCGCGGCGGCCAGGGCTCGATCGTCGGCATCGTGCTCGGGGTGGTGCTGATCCAGCTCATCCCCAACCTGGTCAACCTGCTCGGCTGGGACACCTCGTTGACGGTGGCGGTGATGGGGGTGGTGATCCTGATCGGCGCGATGGCCGACAGCCTGCTGGTGCGCCCGCGCCATTGAGCGCACCGCCCACGCTGGCTGTGGCGCTGGCCTGGCCCATGCTCAGGGCTCAGGGCTCAACCGCGGCGCGCAGCGGGGCCAGCACCTCGCGCTCACGGTGGTCGCGGTAGAGCAGGCTGTAGGTGTCGAAGGGGATCGAGCGCGTGCCGTCGGGATGGGCGATGTGCACGCACGACCGCCGCACGGTGCGCAGGTCGAGACTATGGCGGTCGAGAAACTGCATGATGATGACGCGGAAGACATCGCGGTAGCCGAGCTTTACCGTTTCCTCTCCCGACAGGCCGTTCAGCCGGCCGGCCCGCGGAGCCGGCGGCGGTAGGCGGTCGGCAGCTCGGCGAAGCGGCGTTTGAACACGGTATGGAAGCGCGCCGGGCTGCGGAAGCCGGCGGCGGCGGCGACCTTGGCGATGGCGATATCGCTGGTAGCGAGCAGCCGGCAGGCGCGCTCGAGCCGCGCCTGGCTGATCTCGTCGTGGATCGAACGCTTCAGCTCGCGGCGGAAGCGCAGCTCGAGCGCACGCCGCGAGATGCCGCACAGCGCGACCACCTCGGACACGCGCACGATCGCGCGTTCGCCGTGGTGGATGCTGCGCAGCGCGCTGAGCACCAGCTGGTCGTCGGTGCCGAAGCGGTTGCTCGAGCCGCGCTCGACGATCGCAAGCGGCGGGATGACCACGTGCAGCGCGCGCTTGGGCTCGCCCTCCTCCATCAGGCGGTCGAGCAGGCGCGCCGCCTCATAGCCCATGCGCTCGGTGTCGCAGGGGATGCTCGAGAGCGTAGGATTGGCGAGCTCGCACAGCACCTCCTCGTTGTCGATGCCGACGATGGCGACCTGCTCCGGTACGCGCAGGAGAGCTTCGGCGCAGGCGAGCGCGATCTTGACCCCGACCGCGTCGTCGGCGGCGAGGATGGCCACCGGGTGGGGCAGGCGCTTGAGCCAGGCGGCGAGGGCGTGGTGGGCGCCGCCGGGGCCGTGCCACCAGGTGCGCGGACGGTGGAAGGCGGGCAGCGCATCGATGGCGAGCTCGACCGCCTCGGCGAAGCCGCGCAGCCGGCGGGTCGAGTAGACCCCCTCGGGCGAGCCGCAGTAGGCAAAGTGGCGGTGGCCGCCGGCGCAGAAGTAGCGTCCGGCGGCGCGCCCGGTCTCCTCGTCGTCATTGGCCGAGGAGTGCACGCGCGGATGCGGCGAGGTGCGGCAGACGTCGACCACCGGCACCCCGGGCGCCAGCAGGGCCTTCACATCGCGCGGGTGGTGGACGCGGGTGATGATGCCGTGGCCGTCCCAGGTACGCGGATCGCGCACCTGGGCCAGGGTCCAGCCCTGGCCGAACAGCCGCCAGTCACCGCGCTGGCGGGCGAAGCGGATGATGCCGCGCGCCACCCCGTGGTCGTAGGAGGTGTGAACGTCCATCAAGAGCGCCACCCGGCGACGCGCGGTCATGCGCGCACCGCCGGGGCCGGTGGTCGCCAACCGGGCGCTGCCAGGCTGGATGTGCATGGTAAGGCGATGGGGCTTGGCATGCTGCCTGGGAGATACCGGCGGGCGCACGTCATCGTTGAAGTACTTCAGCCTGCCATCCGCCGGCGCGCGACCGCCGCCGCCGGCCGGGGCGGTCGCGCCGGCACCTGCCAGGGCCCAGGCGGGGCGGTGAGAAACCTTCCTGTTTATGCTGCCGTGGATCACCCTTTCGGCTGCCCCCTCAACATGCCCATGGCCATGGTGTAGAAGATCCTACGCTGTTCCGCGGCCAACCCGCGAGGAATCGACACCATGCTGATGCGCCTGTGCGGCTCCTTCACCGGCCTGCTCCTGATCGGCTCCTTCCTCCCGGCGCTGGCGAGCGAGGAGGCGGTGGACTTCGTGCGCGAGGTCGAGCCGATCCTGAAGGCGAGCTGCGTCGAATGCCACGGGGCGGAGAAGCAGAAGGGCGACCTGCGCCTGGATGAGCGCGTCGCGGCCATGCGCGGGGGCACCAACGGGGCCTCCATCGTTCCGCATGAGCCCGCCAAGAGCCTGCTGCTCAAGCGCGTGCTCGGCGAGGGCGAGGATCCGCGTATGCCCAAGAAGAAGGATCCGCTCACGCCGGCGCAGATCGCGCTCCTGACGCGCTGGATCACCCAGGGTGCGCTGTGGCCGGAGAGCGCCTCCGCCGCGCCCAAGGCCAAGCGCTGGTCGTACCTGCCAGCGCAGGACCGCGCACCGCCGGCGGTCAAGGACCAGGCCTGGATGCGCAATCCGATCGACAGCTTCGTGCTCGCCCGCCTCGAGCACGAGGGCCTGGCGCCGGAGGGCGAGGCCGACCGCGCCACCCTGCTGCGCCGGGTCAGCCTCGACCTCACCGGCCTGCCGCCGAGCCCGGCGCAGGTCGACGCCTTCGTCAATGACCGCGCCAGCGATGCCTACGAGAAGGTGGTCGACCAGCTGCTGGCCTCGCCACACTACGGTGAGCGCTGGGCGCGCCCCTGGCTCGACCTCGCGCGCTACGCCGACACCCAGGGCTACGAGAAGGACCGCCGGCGCAGCCAATGGCCCTACCGCGATTGGGTGATTGACGCCTTCAACCACGACATGCCCTTCGACCAGTTCACCATCGAGCAGCTCGCCGGCGACATGCTGCCCGGCGCCACCATCAGCCAGCGCATCGCCACCGGCTTCCACCGCAATACCATGATCAACGAGGAGGACGGGGTCGACCGCGAGGAGATGCGCTGGAACAACCTGGTCGACCGCGTCGGCACCACCGCCGAGGTGTGGCTGGGCTCGACCATGCAGTGCGCCCAGTGCCACAACCACAAGTACGACCCCTTCCTGCAGCGCGAATTCTACCAGCTGCTGGCCTTCTTCGACCACGCCGACGAGCCCGACCTCACCCTCACCGAGGAGCGCGACCAGGCGACCAAGACCCGCCTGGACACTGAGATCGCCGCGCAAAGAGCGGCGCTGGATGCCGTCGCCGCCACCCTGGTTCCGGAGCAGACCGCCTGGGAGGCGGGCGTCGGCACCCCGCCGGAGTGGTCGCCGTTGGAGGTGGTGGAGGCGACCACCGCCAACGGCACCGTGCTCACCCGCCAGGCCGACGGCTCGCTGCTCGCCAGCCGGCCCGCGGCCAAGGACACCTATGTAGTCAGCGTGCGCTGCACCCTGCCCAAGCTCGCGGCGCTGCGCCTGGAGGTGCTGCCCGATCCGAGCCTGCCCGCCTCCGGGCCGGGCGCCTCCGGCAATGGGAACTTCGTGCTCACCGAGATCTCCCTGGCGCTGCGCGCCCCTGGTGCCGCCCCTGCCGCCTTGCAGGCGCTGCCCCTGAGCGCGGCGAGCGCCGACTTCGCCCAGGACGACTGGCCGGTCGCGCATGCCATCGACGGCAAGAACGATACCGGCTGGGCCATCATGCCGCAAACCGGGCGCGCGCACACCGCCACCTTCTCCTGTCCCACCACCGCGCTGCCGGCGGGCGCGACCCTGGTGGTGACGCTCAACCAGCTCTCGCCCCATGCCCAGCACCTCATCGGGCGGCTGCGCCTGAGCGCCAGCCCGCGCCCGGACCTCGGCGGCACCGCCGCCCTGCCCAAGGCGGTGCAGGCCATCCTTCCGGTTGCCGCAGGCGCACGCAGCCCAGCGCAGGCGGGTGAACTGGCGGCCTACTACCGCACCATCAGCCCGGCGCTCGCCGCCGGGCGCGCCAAGCTCAGCGGGCTTGAGGCCCAGCTCAAGCCGCGCGTCATCGGCACCACCATGGTGCTGAGCGAGCGCGCAGGCAGCGGCCCTCCCACGACTCACGTGCACATCCGCGGCGCCTTCCTGGTCAAGGGCGACGAGGTCAGCGCCGGCGTCCCCGCCATCCTGCCGCCGCTCGACCAGGCGGTGACCGCCAACCGCCTGGCGCTGGCGCGCTGGCTGGTCAATGGCGCAAACCCGCTCACCGCACGCGTCACCGTCAACCGCTTCTGGGAGCAGTTCTTCGGCAAGGGCATCGTCGAGAGCAGCGAGGACTTTGGGGTCCAGGGCCAGCTGCCGTCGCACCCTGAGCTGCTCGACTGGCTGGCGGTGCAGTTCGTGCGCTCGCACTGGAAGGTCAAGGCGCTCCACCGCCTGATCGTCACCTCGGCGACCTACCGCCAGTCGGCGCGCATCAGCCCGGCCAAGCTCGAGCGCGATCCCGCCAACCGCCTGCTCTCACGCGGGCCGCGCTTCCGCATCGAGGCCGAGATGGTGCGCGACGTCGCGCTGGCGGCGAGCGGCCTGCTCAGCGCCAAGGTCGGCGGGCCGAGCGTCTTCCCGGTCCAGCCCGAGGGGATCTGGAACATCCCCTACAACGGAGACCGCTGGACCATCGATGCCGGCGAAGACCGCTACCGCCGCGGCCTCTACACCTTCTGGCGGCGCACCTCGCCCTACCCCTCATTCATCACCTTCGACGCCCCCAGCCGCGAGGTGTGCACACTCAAGCGCCCGCGCACCAACACCCCGCTGCAGGCGCTGACCGTGCTCAACGATCCGGCCTATGTCGAGGCCGCGCGTGCGCTGGCGCGGCGCATGGTGCGCGAGGGCGGTGCGAGCAGCGCCAGCCGCTGCGCCTACGGCTACCGCCTGTGCTGTGCGCGCACGCCCACGGATGCCGACCTCGCCATCCTGGTCAAGCTCGATGAGCGCGAGGCGGCGCGCTACCATGGCGACCCGGCGGCGGCCAAGGAACTCCTCGCCGGCGACGCCGCGGGGAAGGATGTCGAGGCGAGCGAGCTCGCCGGCCTCATCGTGGTCGCCAATGCCCTGCTCAACCTCGACCAGACCATCACCAAGGAGTGAGCATGCGCCACCACCTCGACGCTCAGCAGCTGCTCTCCCGCCGCGCCCTGCTCCAGGGCGCCTCAGGCTCCCTCGGCGCCCTCGCGCTCGCCAGCCTGGCCGGCGGGCTGAGCGCGGGCGACGCGCCCGCAGCCGCCAACCCGCTCGCCCCGCACGCCGGGCACTTCCCCGGCAAGGCCAAGAGCGTGATCTTCCTGTGCATGGCCGGGGCGCCGTCGCAGCTCGACCTCTTCGACTACAAGCCCAAGCTGCAGGAGCTCAACGGCAAGCCGGTGCCCGACTCCTACATCAAGGGCGAGCGCTTCGCCTTCATCAAGGGCACCCCCAACCTGCTCGGCACGCCGCACAAGTTCCAGCGCTACGGCCAGTCCGGGCAGGAGCTCTCCAGCCTACTGCCCCGCCTCGCCGCAATCGCCGATGACATCAGCGTCATCCGCACCGTGCACACCGACCAGTTCAACCACGGCCCGGCCCAGGTGATGGTCAATTGCGGCTCGGCGCTGTTCGGACGCCCGAGCATGGGCGCGTGGGCGACCTACGGCCTGGGCAGCGAGAACGCCAACCTGCCCGGCTTCGTGGTCATGCTCTCGGGCGAGAACATCCCCGACGGCGGCACCTCGTGCTGGTCGAACGGCTTCCTGCCGAGCTACTACCAGGGCGTCCAGTTCCGCTCCGCCGGCGATCCGGTGCTCTTCCTCGGCGACCCGCGCGGCATGACCCGCGAGGACCGCCGCGCCTCGCTCGATGCGCTCAACGCGCTCAATGCCAACCACCTCACCGAGCTCGGCGACCCCGAGATCGCCACCCGCATCGCCTCCTACGAGCTCGCCTTCCGCATGCAATCGAGCGTGCCCGAGCTGACCGACATCGCGCGCGAGCCCGCCGAGGTGCACCAGCTTTACGGCACCGAGCCGGGCAAGGCCTCCTTCGCCAACAACTGCCTGATGGCCCGCCGCCTGGTCGAACGCGGGGTGCGCTTCGTCCAGCTCTTCCACCGCGGTTGGGACCAGCACGGCGAATCCGAGGGCAACAGCATCATCACCAAGCTGCCCGCGCTCTGCCGCCAGACCGACCAGGCGGCGGCGGCCCTGATCACCGACCTCAAGCGCCGCGGCCTGCTCGACAGCACGCTGGTGGTGTGGGGCGGGGAGTTCGGGCGCACGCCGATGAATGAGGCGCGCGGCGGCGTGCCCTTCCTCGGGCGCGACCACCACCCGCACGCCTTCACCATGTGGATGGCCGGCGGCGGCATCCGCCCCGGCATCTCGCTCGGGCAGACCGATGAACTCGGCTACCGCCCGGTGGCCGACCCGGTCAGCATCCACGATCTGCACGCCACCATGATGTGGTGCCTGGGCTTCGACCACACCAAGCTCACCTTCCGCTTCCAGGGCCGCGACTTCCGCCTCACCGACGTCGAGGGCGAAGTGGTGAAAAAGCTCCTGGTGTGAGCCTCCGGGCTCACCCTGACACAGCTGGGGGATGGGAGGTCCCTTCGTTCACCATCGACCGCTGAGCACCTTCAGGCGCAACGTCGTTGCCCTCAGGGAAGCGGCGAACAAGTCGCCGAGTCACCTGATTGCGGTTTTCGGCAGAAAGATGCGCATTTCCTATGCCTTGTGATCGCGCGTTGTCGGTGAGCGCAGCCGCGCGTCGCCCATTTCCTATGAGGAGCTCTGCGCGCTCGTGCATGCTTTGCGCGCCAACCGTGCTCAATCACACCGCCTAAGATTGCTCGGGCTGCTGAAACATGCCCCAGAGCGCTTGCGCTCCTATGAACCCTGTGATCGCAGTGATGGGGCTCACCATAAACGGGCATCATGGTTTCGGGTGGGTCGAAATGCGGCAAGCCCCCGCTCCCGCTCAAGCCGGAGCATGTGACGGCGATGCAGCACATGAGGAACCTTGTGCCGGTCGCGCTGATCATCTCCCTGCTGCACGTCGCCAGTTGCCCCCAGGGCAACGCCGTGCTCGACGCTACAGCCTCATGGTCAAGTTCCCGTTCGAGTCGGACGACAAACTGGCGCAGGTCAGCCGCGAATACGGACTTTAATTATTGACTTTTTGTTCATCTTCGATATCTAATGAAGGCTAGGAGCCTTGCCGTGAACCCTTTCAACAGAATCCACCGCAAGTATACCAAGAATCCGGCCCCGGACAGCAAAGCCGTGGATCCGGACATCGCTCTTGGCGTGGCCAAGCACGTCATGGCCAATATCACAGGCAACGCTGTGATCGCTGGCGGAATCGCCATCCAGATATACGGCAGCACCCGCGCGACGAAGGACGTGGATATCATCG
>JAYVMM010000657.1:0-11347 GCA_043758975.1 Planctomycetota bacterium
AAATTCACGACTAAAACGACCGCAATATCCCGGCGTATGACTAGGAGGGGGCTCTCGCTCCAGTGCCAAATGCACGTGATCGCCATGAAGCGTGATGGACGGCGCCCAATGAGGGCATCGCATGTGCATTGGTCGGCATGTGCGCGTGTCATGCTCCTGCTCGCGTTCCTCGCCATGGCGTGCGCGAACGAACCCGGCGGCACCTCCGGAACTGGCGCCGATGTCACCGTCACTGACTACGGGGATGGTACCGTAACCGTGGAGAACGGCATCGTCTCCATCGTCATCGACACCAGCGCCGCCAAGCTCGACTCGGTGCGCTACCGTCGCCCAAATGGTGGCGAACCTGCTGCCCGTGAGATGCTGAAGGGGAAAGGGCAGTTCTGGTTCGGCGGTTTCAGGCTGGGAGGTCCGACCTGCACGTATCGACTGGCAACAGATCCGCATGCCAATGGCGGCGAACGTGCAGACGTGATGTTGCTGAGCCAAAGCGCAAGCAATGGCGTCTTCGAGGTCCACTTCTCCATGCTGCGGGGATCTCCTGGGTTCTACACCACGGCCATTCAGACGCATCGCAAGCAGGATGCCGCCTGTGAAGTTGGCGCCTGGGGCTTTCTCACCCGCGTGCCCACGGACTTCCAGTGGGTGGTAGTGGGGCCATCGCGCGATTTCTCGATCGGCCCCATGAGCACCAAGGGCGTGCGCATCCCGGATGCGCCCCATGAGGTCACCGTTCTATTGGATGGCGGCAAGCAGGGCGAATTCGAAGATAAGTTCATCTATGGCCAGGACAATGCCGACGCGCACGCCTGGGGGTGGTGCAGCGTCGGGAAGGGCGGAGCGAACATCGGTGTGTGGCTGATGACACGGATGGAATTCGGGGATGGTGGTCCACTCAAGCGCGATGCGGCCGCTTCCGACGATCACGGGTTGAACAACGCCATGCTCACCGGCGAAATCGGCATGGGGTCAGACGGCTTCATGAGCGAGGGAGAGGAATGGTCCAAGACCTGCGGTCCCTGTTTCTATTATCTCAACCACGTGCCGACCACGGTGACGGATGCCGCCGAAGCTGCACGGCTGCTTCGCCAGGACGCGCTGGCTCAGGCAGCTGCCGAGCAGCGGGCCTGGCCATACGCGTGGTTCACGCATCCGGACTTTGTCCCTGCCGCCGGACGCGGCACCGTCACCGGTAGGATCGTCATCCGCGACCTCGGCGATCCCAATGCTTCCCCGACCGGTACGTGGGTCGGAGTGGAGCAGCAGCCGCGCACCAACAACGGCACGCACGACTTCCAGAAATGGCTTAAACCTTACCAGTATTGGGTTCAAACCGGCACCGATGGCAGCTTCGCCATCCCGCACGTAATCGCGGGCAACCAGTATACTTTGTGGGCCTATGGCCCTGGCGCCGTCGGAACCTTCCTGTCGCAGCACCAGATCGGCGGCGATCCACCCCTGGAATGCGACCTGCCCGAGAAGCCCTTCGCCGTCACCGTCACCGCAGGCATGACTACCGACCTGGGCATCGTGATGTGGGTGCCACGACGCGTGGGCGCAACGGTCTTTGCGCTCGGAACTCCGGATCGTAAATCGGCAGAGTTCCGCCATGGCGAGGATTTCTGGTCGCCCGCCGTAGCGCCAAAAGTGGGCTTCCCAACACCGATCTGGGGTGGCCAAGTGTACTTCCCCAGCGATTTCCCTGCGGGAATGACCTATACGATCGGACAAAGCCAATGGGCGACCGATTGGAACTACGTACTGCCGTCGGCACCTGACCCCTCAGGCGCCTTCCAAGCCTGCACCGGGACGATCTGCTTCGACCTGGCCGAGGCGCCCGCGGCGCAGGCGCTGGCATCGATCTATCTCGCCTGCGCCGGCGACGACGGTGGCCATGTGGTGCTCTCCGTCAACGATACCGATCTCGGCACTCTCGCCGGAGCGACGGCTGCGCCCAATCCGCTTGTCGGCAGCCAGGGAATACCCTTCGCGCATGGCACCGGCGGCTTCAATCCGGCGTATTCCGATGATAGCTGTGCACATTTCAGCGATCACGGCCCCTTCAGCGACGAACGCGTGATCTTCCCGGGCAAGGTGCTGCACGCAGGCCGGAACACGCTCGCTATCACCATGAATGCACGCAGCGGCACGGCCTACGTGATGGTCGATCACCTCCGTCTCGAGCTGAGCGGCTACGTACCTCCGGCGCCCACCCGCGTCATTGCCTATGCCGGCAACGGCCGTGTCATGGTGTGCTGGCCCGTCGTGCCCGGAGCCATCGGTTACGACATCCTGCGCGCCGATGGCGACGACGGCGCATTCACCCCGCTGCCTGTCGCGCTGTCCAGCCCGGTCGCCGGCTGCGGCATCCGTAGGATGACCTACGTCGACATCACCGCCGTCGTTGGCCGACGCTACCGCTATGAAGTGCATTCGATCGGTGCGACGGGCTCTAGCGCGGCTTCTGGCTCGAGCCAATCGGTCATCCCAACGTCGGCTGCCCTGGCCAGTGTGCCGAACGAGCCTTCTGGCTTGACCGTTACCAGCAGCGGCCATCGCCAAGTCACGCTCGCCTGGCACGCATCGACCGGCGCAGACTTCTATCGCATTTTCCGCACGACCCTGCACCGCAACGGCGTCGGCGGCACCTATCCGCTACGCACGATCATGCTCGACGACGCAGTGATCGGCACCGGTTATACGGATGCCACGCCCAGCGACGGGACCATCTACGGCTACGAGATAACGGCCACCAACGCGATGGGATGGAGTGCCAATTCGGCGATGGTTACTGCGATTCCGCAGCCGCCTGCACCGGCTTTTGCGCCCGCAGCGCTGGTCGGCACCTGGACGAAGACCCGCAATGGCCCTGGCATTACCCTATCGTGGTCGCCGGTGACGGGAGCTGTCGGCTATGTCATCTATCGTTCGACGCGTGGGGATGGTCGCTTCCTGTGGCCGACCGATTTCGTGACCACCATTGTCGAGACCACCTACACCGACAAGAACGATCCTCACCACAATGGAAAGGCGGACGACACCCACCTCAGCCCGGCTTCGGCATATGATTACCAGGTGTCGGCGGTCAATACTGCTGGCGTATCCTCGCCGGCCACGGTGCATATAGAGCGGCGGAATGAGTAGCCCGTAATGTAGCACGCGACTACGATCACGATATACTATTTAGCTGCCGCATTATCCTTTATCATCTCTTCTATGGACTTAGCTGCGCCAGTTAGTCCCTGCTTCTTTGGTGTCCCGTCTTCTAAAAACCGTCGAGTTCAGAAGGTCCGACCGGCGCCACTTACAGTGCCATGATCCCGGCCTTCTTCGCCTGGACGGTCAACGGGCAGGTGCAACGCCTCGACCTGCGCTGAACGTCCAGCCCGGAGCGGCAGTCCTCACCGCGGCGGCGCGCCCACCCCTGCTAGGGCTGCGAGGTGATCACCACCGGGTCCTTGCCCGGCACCGCGTCGTAGGTGATCGCGCCCTGCGCCGCAGCCACCGTGCTGGTGGCGGAGCCCTGCTGGATGCGGCACTTCTTCCACGCCGCCGGCACGCGGGTGACCAGGGTCAGGGGCTGGTCGTAGAACGCCGGGTCGGCTTTGCAGCTGAGCTTGACCGTGATCTTCTTGCCGTCGCTGCTCGCTAGCGCGCTGGCGGTTTCGCGCTCGGTCTCGTATTGGTGCACCGCGATGTGGCCGGCGATCCACAGCTTGTCATGCACCGCAGCGAGCTTGTCGAGCAGGGCGGTGAACTCGGGCAGCGGGCAGGTCAGCCAGTCGCCGCCGACGCCATGGAAGAGCACGTATTGCGCGCTCCCGGTGTCGAGAGCCTGCTGCACCCACTTGTACATCTCGTCGGCGGTCTTGAGGTGGATGAAGGCGAAGTGGCCGTCGACTGACGGGCGCTCGATGAGGTGGAACTTGGGCAGCTCCTCGGCGAGCTGGGCCTTGCTGATGTTCCACTTGCCGGGATCCACCCCGGGGATGCCGAAGGAGACCAGCTTGGGCTTGCCACCCGAGACCACGCGGTAGATCACCTCATTGTTCTTGGCCAGCTCCTCCTCGAGCGCGGCGACGTCGACGGCGCCCTTGTGGGTGAAGGTGTGGTTGGCGATCTCCATGCCGAGCGCGGGCAGCTTCTTCTCCCAGTCGTCCTTGAGCGCGCTGTACTGCCCGGAACCGGCGTTGACGTAGAAGGTGCCGACCATCTCGCGCTTGACCAGTTCGGGGACGGCGATCTTGACCTGGCTCATCGCGCTGTCGTCGAACATCAGCATGAAGGCGGCGGTCTTGTCGCCTTTCCAGTGCGCGATGCGGGTGGCGCCCGGGCCGCCCTCCTCGGCGGCGGCGGCAGCGAAGGTCGCAAAGGCGATGAGCAGGATGGCGAAGCGCTGCATGCAAAGGTCTCCCAGGCGGTTGAAGCTAGCAGTGCGGCGGTGCGGGCAAGGCGCGGGGGGCCCCGCCCGCGGCCGCGCGACGCCGACCTCCAGCAGATCGCCGCCGCGCGTCCGGCGTCACTTGCCGGCAGCGACCGCCGCGAGTACCTGGTGCGGGCCGAGGTAGCGCCCGTCGGCGTAGCTGTCGACGAGCACCTGCCCGTGCTCGTCGAGCAGGACCAGGTCGGGGATGCCGGTGCCGGCATAGCTGCGCGTGAGGGCCTGGGCGCTGGCGGAGCCGAAGGCCACCCCCCACCACGGCATGTGATCGTCGCTCATGTAGGCGCGCATGTCCGCGGCATCGCGGTCGAAGCTGACAAAGAGCAGCGGCATCTTGGCGGGGTCGCCGTGCGCCTTGTACCACGCCACCAGCTCCGGGGTGAAGGCGCGGCAGGGGGGGCACCAGCTGGCGGAGAAGTAGACCAGCGTGCGCTTGGCGCCGCCCAGCGCGCCCGGCGGCGCCGGCTTGCCGTCGGCGGTGCTGAGGTCGGCGGCGAGGGTTTCGAGGTGGGCCTTGTCCCACGTCATAGGGGCCGCGTGCCCTGCGCCGCCAAGGGTCCCGCGCCCGTTCATCCACATCAGGACGGCGACCAGGATGCCAGCAAGGAGAAGCAGCCTGATCATGCTCGTGCCTCCCGGGATGCGCCAGGAGAGCATACCCCCGTGCGCGCGCTCCCGCCAGTCATCACTGCGCGCTGATGCGGATGGTATGGGCCACCGGCACCAGCGCGGCGGCGATGGCGGCGGCGAGCGGCGCGCGCTCGGCTTCGGTGCGGGTTGCCGCCGCCTCGATCCCGGCGCGGCCCTCGGCGCCGTGGAAGACGTCCTTGATCTGCTTGGTCTCGTAGGCCTGCTTGGCGGCGACTGCGGCGTCCACCCGCGCGAAGGCGGGCGAGAAGGGGTTTACGGGGAAGTCCTCGGCCAGGTTGACGCCCATGGCGAGCGCGGCGGCGGGGTAGCTGCGGCTCTGCTCGCCCCAGGTCACCTGGTAGCTGGCGGCGCTGCCGCCACGCACCACCAGCACCAGGCGGTTGAGCTCCTGGCCGAACGGCACCAGGGCCATGCCCGAGCGCAGCGAACCATCCTGCTCGGGGGCGCCGGTGGCGCAGAAGGGGTAGCGCGAGCTGGTCAGCCGCACCACCCCGTCGCTGAAGCCGTCGAGGTGGTGGCCGTCGCTGGCGCTGGCGGTGCCGGCGGCGAGGTCGACGGTGATGGTGCCGATGGCGCCGTCGAGGCCCATGGCGCGCAAGTAGTCGAAGGCCATCACGAGATGGCCGGCGCCGCCCGGATGCACGCCGTCCTGGCCGCACAGGTTGTAGTCGGCGCCGTAGCGCTGGCGCGCGGCGAAGCCGAGGATGAACATCGGCCAGAAGTTGTCGGCGAAGCGCGTGTGCTCGGCGGTGGCGATCTCGAGCGCGATGTTGCGCAGCGCGCACAGGTTGAGGTTGTGCTCCTCGAGCGTGCCGCTCGCCGACTTGACCCAGCTCGCCACCTTGCCGACGCAGCCCGCCGAGCCCACCACCACGCGCGCCCCGGCAGCAGCGAGCTTGCGCACCACCGCGGTGTAGTTGTCGCGGTACCAGCGCGCGTTGGCCTCGTCGTAGGGGCGGTACTTGTAGTCGTTCATGCCGTAGCACAGCGTCGCCAGGGTGGGCTTGAAGCGCAGGCAGTCCTGGTCCATGCGGCGCAGGAAGCCCTCGGCGGTCTCGCCCGACCAGCCGAACTGGCGCACGGTGACGTGCAGCGCGGGCACGCAGGCGGTGAGGTAGTCCTCGATGATGCGCGAGTACTGCTTCTGCTCGGTGATCGAATCGCCGATGATCGCCAGGCGATCGCCCTCCTGCACCAGCAGGCCGCCGGGCGGCGGGGCCTTGGTCGCCTCGAACTTGGCGAAAGCGGGGTCGTTCGGCTTGGCCTCGAGCTCGGCAGCGCCGAGCAGAGGCCAAGCGCCCAGCGCGCTGGCGAGCAGCAGGGCGAGCAGACGGATGGGGCGGCAGGCGTGGGAGATGCTCATGCCCGCGATCTCAGCCACCCCGCCTTGGCGGTCAAGGCGCGACAAAGCGAGGGCGGCTGAGCAGCGGGCGCGGTTTGGCCGGAGACGCTCAGGGCTTCTTGGCGGCGCCGGGCACCGCCAGCGCGGTCTGGCCGCCGATGCGGTCCTTGCTCAGCACGATATCGTCGATCCAGCACACGAAGCCGCCGCTCGCCACCTGCTGGTAGTTGCACCAGCCGAAGGCCATGCTGGTGAACACCGGCGGGATCTCGGCGTTGGTGAAATTGCCCTCGCCCTTGTGGAAGCCGATGCCGCCGAGCTCCTGGCCGTCGACGAAGAAGCGGTAGGTCTGGGTCGCATAGTCGACGTACCATTCGGCCAGGGTCCAGGCGTCGCTGTAACGGTAGACTTGCGGCGAACTGGTGGCGAACTCCTTGCGCCCCTTGAGCGGCTGGACGTTGTAGAGGTAGTCGAAGGCGCCCTTGCCGTTGACCAGGGTGCCGAGCACGCGCACCTGGATCGGCTGCTGGTCGAGCGGGCTCACCGCGGTGCCCTCGACCATGGTCGAATGCACGATCTTGCCCTCCAGCGGCTGGGGCGCCGGCAGCTGGACCTTGAAGAACAGCCGGCCCCAGTGCTGGCCGCCGAGGGCGGTGATCTCCTCGCCGCTCTTGATGATCTCGCGCGCACCGTTGATCGCCGCCTCGATGCGCAGCGAGTGCTTGCCGGTGTGGGCGACATCGTCGACCACGCCCACCGCACCCTTCTTGGTGTAGCCGGCGGGAATGGCGCCGACCGCGGTCGCTTCGAAGTCCTCGGCAAGCACGATGTGCGCCTTGGCCAGGGGCACCACTTCGGGGGCGGGCTCGGCTTCCCCGGCCAGCAGGGGCGCGGCGGCGGCGGCGACGAGCAGCAGGGCGAAGCGGTGGTGGACGGTGGGCATGGTCACGCTCTCCAGGGGCGGTGATAGGGCGGCGGCTCGGGGCTACGGCGCCGCGAAGGGCAGGGCGGCGATGAGCGTACCCATCGCCGGATCGGTGGTGCTGGCGACAGCGCTCTCGAGGTGGCCGGCGAAGCGGCGGCTGTAGAGGGTGCCGATCACCGTGAAGTCATACCAGCCGCCGCTTTCCGCGACGCTCCAACGCACGTTGGCGGTGGCGCCGGCCTTGACAAAGGCGAGGTCAGGCGCGCCCTGGTGGTAGGCGTTCGCGATCAGAGACATGGGGTAGAAGGCGTCGCCGCCGCTCAGGGTGAGCAGCAGGGCGCCGCCATCCGCAGCCGCGCTGGCGGCGATCTCCGGCTGGGTTCTCAGCGTGGCGGTGCCAGTAGGCTCGTCGCCGCGGATGACGCGCAGGAAGCCGTTGGGCCCGTAGACCGCCACCTCCCAGGTCCCGCCGCCGGGGCTGGCCACCAGCCAGGAATCAGCGAGGGTGGCGCCGGCGGCGACGGTGTAGACGCGCGGCGCGAGCGCGCCCGCGGCGGTGCGGCCATAGGCATGGAACACCGCGCCCGCCGCGCCGCGGTTGGCGAAATCGATCCACAGCCGGCCCTGGGCGGTGTCCAAGCGGGCGCGCGCATCGAGGTCGTAGGGCAGGCGGCGCGCCGGGCGGGTTCCTGGGAGCTGGCGCGGCAGCGCCTGCGGCGCGGGGGGAGGCGGGATCTTCACCGAGGTGGTGTCGGGATGCGCCACCGCGGCGGCGGGAGCGGGCGGCAGCGCGACCGGCGCCTGGTCGGCGCGGGTGAAGTCGAAGGCCGTGGTGAGGTCGCCGCACACCGTGCGCCGCCAAGCGCTGATGTTGGGCTCGGCGACGCCGAAACGGCGTTCGAGGAAGCGGATCACCGAGGTGTGGTCGAAGACCTGTGAGCAGACCCAGCCGCCCCGGCTCCACGGCGACACCACCAGCATCGGCACGCGCGCGCCCAGGCCGAAAGGCAGGCGATTGTCGAGCACCTCGTCGGCAGCGTCCACGCTCGACAATCCGGCGGCGCCCTCCGGCGAGGGCGGCAGCGGCGGCGGCATATGGTCGAAGAAGCCGTCGTTCTCGTCATACATGATCAAGAGCGCGGTGCGGCTCCACACCGCGGGGTCGGCGGTCAGGCAGTCGAGCACCTGGGCGATGTAGGTGGCGCCGTAGGCGGGCGGGAACTGCGGGTGCTCGCAGCAGCCTCCCGGCGGGATCAGCCAGGAGACCTGGGCCAGGGTGCCCTGCTGCACCGCCGCGCGCAGGTCGTCGAGGGTCTTGACGCTGTTGCCGCGCGCGACCAGGGGCGTCTCCGGCACGGCGGCATGATCATAGGACTTGAACCACTGCAGGGCGTTGAGCCCGGCGTTGGTGGCGCCGAACTGGTCCTTGCCGTTGTTGATGCGCGCATTCTGGTACAGCTGCCAGCTGATGCCTGCGCGCTCGAGGCGTTCCGGATAGGTGGTCCAGGCGAACTGGTAGGGCTTGTCGTTGTTGTCGATGCGCGGGCCGTGCGTGCGGTCGCCCTGGCCGTTGGTGCCGCTCCACAGGAACAGGCGGTTGGGGTGGGTGGGGCCGTTGACCGAGCAGTGGTAGGCGTCGCACAGGGTGAAGGCCTCGGCGAGGGCGAAGTGGAAGGGGATGTCGGCGCCCTGGTAGTAGGCCATGGTCTGCGGCGTTTTGGCCACCGCCCACTGATCGTAGCGCCCGCCATTGAAGGCCTGGCAGCCGCTCGTGTAGTCGTGCGGCAGGCCGGTCCAGCAGCGCACCACCGCGCTCGGCTGCGGATGCAGCGGGTAGGGCAGCACGCCGGCGGGATCCTGCGGGTGCGGCTGGCGGAACACCGGCTGCGCCGGCGCGCCGGCGGCGGCGCCGTAGAGCGGGATCGGACGCGGATCGCCGAAGCCGCGCGCGCCCTTGTAGGTGCCGAAGTAGTGGTCGAAGGAGCGGTTCTCCTGCATCAGGATGACCACGTGCTCGACGTCGTTGATGGTGCCGGTGGGGGTCGCCGCGGGGATGGCGGCGGCGCGGCGGATGGACTGGTAGAGCAGGGGGCTGGTGGCGGCGAGGGCGGTGGCCCAGCGCAGGATATCGCGGCGGCGTGGCATAGGTGCTAGGTGCTCCCAGGCGGGGGCGGGCGGCAGCCGAGGTGATACGCTCTCAGGCGATTTCTGTCGATGGGCATCCGCGATGGCGGTCGCGCGCGGGCAACCATAGTGGAGGCAGGCCGTATCACTTGGCCCCGGGCCGGCTTCCAGCGTGGAGGCCGCCGGCCGTAAGCCCCGCCGTCGTCTCCCGAGCGCCCGTGGACCACGCGCTGTCCGCCCAACTTGCCCTGCGCTGGCCGCTGCTGGTGCTGATCGCGCTGATCGCGCTGATCGCGCTCGGCCCGCTTCTGCACGCCGGCGAAGAAGCGGTGCTCACCCGCATCAGCGAGATGCGCGCGCTCTCGCGCGAGCAGGCCGCCGCCCATCCCGCGGTGCGCACGCAGGGGGTGGTGAGCTTCAAATGGCGCAATGGCATCCAGTCCTTCGCCCTCGAGGATGGCGAGCAGGGGGTATGGGTTTCGGTCTCGATGGCCAAGCTCGAGCGGGTGTGGCGCGGTGACGATGCGGTGCTCGATGCGCTGGTCGAGGGCAGCGTGGTAGAGATCAGCGGGGTGATGGACCCCGGCGGCTTCTCGCCCGACATCCTGCCTGCGACCATCCGCGTCAGCGGGCGGCGGGAGCTGCCGCGCGCGCGCGCGCCGTCCATCGCGCGCCTGATGAGCGGCGCCGAGGATTCGCAACGCGTCGAGGTTGCCGGCGTGGTGCAGTCCTGCGCCACCGCCCAGGCCGGCCACTGGCTGCTGCGGGTGGACCTCGGCGGCGGCGGCGGGCGGCTGCTCGCCACCATCGCCAGCGAGAGCTCGCTCACCCCCGCCCAGCTGGTGGATGCCGAGGTGCGCCTGGTGGGGGTGGCAGCTTCCTCGCGCAACTGGCGCGCCGAGTTCATTTGCCCGCGCCTGCTCATCAGCAGCGATGCCGACGTGCGCATCGTCACCCCGGCGCCGCGCGACCCCTTCGCGGCTGAGCGCAGCGCGCTCAAAAACCTCGCCACCTTCTCAGTCAGCGGACGCGCCAGCCACCGGCGGGTGATCGAGGGCACGGTGACCTACTGCGAGCGCGGCGCCTTCCTCTACTTGCAGGACGGCGCCACCGCCATCCGTGTCGGCAGCCCGTCGCTCGAAGCCTTCGTCCCCGGCGATCGCGTCGCGGCCTCGGGCTTCGTCGACACCAGCCGCGCGGTGGCCGGGCTGAGCGAGGCGCTGGTGCGCAAGCTCAGCGCCGGGGCGGCGCCGGCGCCCATCGACGCCACGCTCAAGGACGTCCAGGCGGCCTTCCGCTCGGTGCGCGAGATGGGCCGCCCGGCCAGCCCGCACGATTACGATGGCCTTTTGGTGGGCGTCAGCGGGCGGCTGCTCGATCTCCAGCGCGACCTGCCCGAGGGCGGCTGGCGGCTGGTGCTCGACTGCGGCGGCGCCCTGACCACCGCCGACCTCAGCGCCACCCTCGGCGGCGAGCGCGGCAGCGACTTCGATGCGCTGCAGCCGGGCAGCATGCTGCGCGTGGTCGGCGTGGGCCTGGTGCAGTACGCGCCCGGCGATGGCGTCGCCGACTACATCCTGCCCAACCGGCTCGACCTGCTGTGCCGCAGCAGCGACGACGTGGTGCTGCTGGCGGCGCCCTCGTGGTGGATCGCGCAGCGCCTGTGGGCCGCGCTCGCCGCTAGCCTCGCCATCCTCCTCGCCAGCCTGGTATGGTCGCTGGCGATGCGCCGGCTGCTGCACCGGCGCACCCGCCGCCTGGAGGAGGTGATGCGCGCGCACCGCGATTCCGAACTCGAGTTCAAGGCCGCGCGCCAGGAGCGCCAGCGCCTCGCCGCCGACATGCACGACGGCCTACAGCAGCT